>NZ_JAUBTV010000117.1:0-18542 GCF_036705145.1 Microcoleus sp. B5-D4
GTCCCGCCCGTCCTTTTTGGACGGGCGGGACGCCCATCCCACAAACTTGTGGAAGTTATTTAATTCTCATTCCTAAGAATTCATCAATTGCCACCGGATTTGACAAGGGGAGCATCTCAATGAAAGCAGCCCTCCGCTAGAAATTGAAGTTAGGAGTCAGGAGTCAGGAGCCAGGAGAAAAGAGTCAGAAGGAAGAAGGAAGGAGCCAGAAGAAGTATTTTTACAAATATGAGATGCTCCCTTTGACAAGATATCCTTAATGGTTAATCGCCAACATTTAAAAATTGGTAAATAAATTCTTTGTATTCCTCTTTGACGGGCAGCTCTTCATCGACTTTGAGTCGCCGCCGCACTGCCACAACTTCTTTGCCTTCGATCGGGTTATAACCTGCTTTCTCGTATTTTTCCCAATACAATCCCGTTCCCCGGCGCTGCCAAGCCGGCAGTTCGTTAAAGTTAATTCCGTTTTGAAACAGCAATTCGTTTTTGAAAGCCACCGATTGTTTGTCTAATATAACTGCTGCATTTTCACCCGTTTCGCCATTTTTTCGCAGCATCCAATAACTCCAGCCATTCAAAGCGCAGCGCGCTGCATCTGCTTGGCGCCATAGAAAATAATCTACTACTTGCGATTTGTTTGCTGCAGAACAAATGCGGCTGTCAAAACTGACTGCTGTTTGGGCGGCGCGAGTGAAAGTTGCACTGGCAATACTGGCAGAAATAGAGACAATTTTTTCTAAGCTGCGGTCAAATAAATCCCAATCTGGAGGAAACAAAACTGAGATTTCGTCACTTTCGGTATAAGCGTAAATGCCGTCTAGTTCTGACAGGAGCGCTTTGGCAGTTTCCACCATTAATTCGTGGAATTTTAAGTCGAAAGGCTTATCAAAGCTTGAGGAAGTAAATTTTGAAAAGCTGCGGCCGTCGGCGCGAATTACTGTGTGAGTTCCCGGCAATAAACGCAGGCTGTGAAAATATTCAAGCTCGCGCATTTTTTTTTCAAATGTCTGATTGTCCATGAATAACTTCCTCTGCGGGCCAGGTTTTTACTTCAAAGGTTAAGTTTTCTGCTATTCGGGCCCAAAACAGCCGTGCGAACCCTTCGCCGTAACTGGGCAATACCATTTTTTTTATAGTAGCATAAATTGCTATGTCGGGAACTTGAGATTTGCCAGATCGCTTTTGATTTCGAGCTAAACAGTCGCTGACTGTAGATTCAAAGTAGTAACCGATGATTTGGGCATTATAGGTGCGACCGATATCAATCAGCGGCTTGCGATCGAGAACTTCGGGATTGGTGTTGTCAACTGCGACGGAATGACCTGCTTGCAGTGCATTTTCAATTAATTGAATTTGTCGGCGCGATTTATTTTTATTGTTTGGCATTAAATCTTTGCTGACCAAAACGTGCGTGGCAGCTAAATAGTCGCGAAAAAATGTGCTTTTTCCCGATGCTTGCAATCCCATTAAAATGACTAATTCCATGAGAGGCTAAACATCCGCCGGATTCAGGTGCATCATTACCCAAGTGGTGTAAGTGCCGATCGGGCTCCAAAGTATGTAAGGCAGCAATAACAGGGCGGCAGGCTCGGAAACTTGCAAGACGCTTAAAGCTAGCATTACGCTTAAAATAGCGCCCGTTCCGCCGATTATTGTGCCGACTTTTAGGCTCCTAACTTTGCACATAACCGAGGTGTAAGACATAGTTACTATTTCTAAAAGCAGGTACAAACCCATTCTCAGCCAAGTCTCCTGAGTTCCTGGTTCTTTTTCCCACACAATCACTGCTGACCAAGCTGCACAAATAAAAATTACTGTCCAAATTAGGGGAATTGCTCTTTCAAATACTAGCCATCTCGGACGCTGCAAGCGGTTGAACCATTGGATGTCGCTGGGCGCGATTATGTTAGCAGCTAAAGCTACTACAAAGGCGACTCCTCCAATTACCATCCAGGATTTAATCATTTTTTTACCTTGGGCGAGGTTGACAGGTTCAATTCTGCAGATATTATCTCTAATTTGGGCGATCGCGCAATCTGTCCCTAGTTATACTAGATTGAACCCAGTCGCGAAACCCAACATGAGTTTAAAAGTTATTTAGACTTCTGGGAAACGTTAATTTATTCTCTTCACTTCCCCTTCATAATATAAAAAATGTGACAATCAAGCATCCAGGATACCCGCCACGTGATTCATTCCTTCGCAGACTCAGGATCCAGAAATAAAAAACCTGTATCCGATGAAACTTGCCGAACGTATTTATCTGTGGGGTCAATGCTTCAATTCTAAAATCTAAAATCTAAAATCTAAAATCGATTGACTCTTGCTTCCTCCCCTTGACAAGGGGAGGGATCGAGTCTGCTTTTTAGTAAAATTTACCAGTAAATTGAACAAAAAGTCTCTTAGCCTTTCAAAAAAATCGGCTACTAGCCGAGGCGGTGATGCTGTTCTAATTCTAAACTAGAGTCATCCTCTTTTTTCGGAACCAGAAGCGTATTTTCGCTGCTCGGTTGCAACACGGCTTTAATCACTTGAAGAAAACGGTTAGGCTTTTTGGTTTGACCGTTGAGAGTGCGCCGGTCTTGCACTTTTTTAGAAAGGTGCCTCATCACAGATAAATCGAGTTCATCGATGAAATGGTCTGCTATACGTTCTCCCATTAAATCAATAGCTTCAGCATACTGATCGGTTAGCGTTTCTATGGCATCGTATGCTTCGTCAGCAACTTGACTTGCTACTGTTTTATTTTGGTCGCCCGGTGTCTGGGAATGGCTGCGGCGCCGGTCTAAAAGGCTTTGGTAATCGGCAATGCTCATTCCCAAATTGTAGAGATGGTGGTGAGCGTGATCCATCAAATCTACTTCACTGGGATAGAAGAAACCACGAGTGCTGTTGATGCCGTGCAGTTTTGCCCAACGCCGCAGAGTTGTTTCATCTTGCAGTTGGTATCGCTCCAACATTTGAGCTGTGTTCAGCTCTACTTCTGGCGTAACTTTGAAATCGCTCATCGGTAAATCCTCGCTGGTGAGTAAATAAATAAAATTGAAACTTAGAATCTGTGATTGGCGTACAGTCTGAAAATGACGATCGATCCTTTGACGGCATTCACGGAAGTCTTGCGGGCATTTGCTGTCGATCGTGCGATCGTGCGATCGAGTCAGAGGATTTCAGGGTAGGGTACTTTTGGGCTGTGTCTCGATCGCATCCGGGAGCAAGCACACAGGGTTAATAATATAGCTGATTTAAGGTTTCAACAACCGTTAAAAATAGTAAAGTTTGATTCTTAGGGTTGAATTTTTAGTAATGTTGAGCTATAATATTCTCAATAACCGTGCAATTAGTAATTTTAGTAGTTGCAAACGAGATTCTTAGTATGCCTGTATACGATTATTTGTGTCCCGAAAACAACCAGCAGTTAGAAGTTTGGCACAGCATGAACCTGGAAGTTTCGACTTGGGGCCAACTGTGCGAGTTGGCTAAGCGCGAACCCGGGGAGACTCCCGCAGATGCTCCAGTACGCCGACTGCTGAGCGCTCCGAGGTTGATGAAGCCGACATCGGACACTGATTATAAAAATCAGGGCTTCAGCAAGTACGTGAAGCGGGATGAAGGGGTTTATGAAAATGTCACGGCTAAGGATGGTGAAAGCCGTATTGTCAATCGAGATGGCAAGCCGATTAAAGACTGAACTCGGTAATTGGTAATTGGTAATCGGTAATTGGTAATTATTCCTAATGACTAATGACTACTGACTAATGACTAATGACTAATGACTACTGACTACTGACTACTGACTACTGACTACTGACTACTGACTTCTAATATTATTTGCCAAACCAATCTTTCATTTTTTGTTTTGCTTGTTCTTTAGTATCAGCATTAATGTATACTGAAACAGTAGCTATTGCCGCCAGCAATACTCCTAAATCATCGGTAAATCCGATGCCGACTAATATATCTGGAATGGCATCAACAGGAGATATAAAATAGGTCAAAGCTCCAACTACAACTCCTTTTGCCCAAGCAGGCACGTTTGGGTTATGGGCCGTATAGTAGAGAATCAAAGCTTTTTCAACTACTTCTCTTCCTGCGGTTAAAGCAAAGTTTTTAAGTTTAGCCCAAAAACTTTCATCTGAATAGTTAATTTGGGGGTTGCTGAGGTGTGTTGTGGTTTCTCTTCGGTCGATCACATCGAGAGGAATGCCCTTAGTTTTAAGCTGGTAAACAGCAGAATTGAAAGATGCTGAAACCTGATTTTTATTGGGCGCGGCCTCCCGTATTTGTTTCATGTCTGCGTTGACATCCACCCCGCCCTATAAGGGCGAGGATTCCTAAGACTCACGACTTAGGTTTCTGCTTCTGTCCCCTAGGGAGTTTCGCACCAGCCTTAACAGATTTACTCTGTTGGGGTCTTACAGTCGCTCCACAGACTGAAACGGCAAGCCCTGCCGCCAAAATGTTCTTCGCCGCATTGATATCACGATCATGGTGCGTCCCACAACTAGGACAATCCCATTCCCGAATATTCAACGGCAACTTGTCAACGATGTGTCCGCAATTTCCACATCGTTTAGAACTCGGAAACCAGCGGTCAATCTTAACTAAAGTGCGACCATACCAATCACACTTGTAGTCAAGTTGTCTGACCAATTCGCCCCAACTTGCATCACTTATAGAAGCGGCAAGTTTGGGGTTTTTAATCATATTCTTCACAGCTAAGTCTTCTACGGCGATGGTTTGGTTTTCACGCACCAACCGCGTCGTTAACTTGTGAAGATAGTCTTTTCTTGCATCAGTAATTTGTTGATGCACTTTCGCTACTTTGAGCCGTGCTTTGTAACGGTTATTTGATCCCTTTTGCTTACGGATTAAAGCTTTCTGCGCTCTTCTGAGCTTGCGATACTTTGTCTTAAATCCTTTGGGATTGGCAATCTTTTCACCAGTGCTTAAAGCAAGCAAGCTTGTAATTCCCAAGTCAATACCGACTTGATCACCTGTTTTGGGTAACTTTTCAATTTCAACATCTACCAGCAGAGAAACTGACCACCTGCCTGATGGTGCAAGCTTTACTGTAATAGTTGATGGTGTCGCACCATTAGGTAATGTCCGGCTCCAGCGAATTGGCAATGCTTGGGTGCTTTTTGCTAGGTAGACTTGTCCATCCCTAAATTTGAACGCTGACTTAGTGAATTCTGCACTACCACCATTGCGTTTCTTTTTGAAGTTAGGATATTTTGCCCGTCCATCAAAAAAGTTGGTATAAGCCGCTTGTAAATGTCTCAAGCATTGTTGCAATGGCACGCAGCTAACTTCGTTAAGAAAATCTAGTTCTTCAGTTTTCTTCCATTCGGTTAACATTGAAGAAGTCTCAGCATACCCTACCCGTTTCTGTTCTGTGTACCAAGCTTCAGTTCTTACTGCTAAAGCACGGTTGTAGACTAAACGGGCGCAACCCAAAGTACGTCGCAACAAACTTTCTTGTTCTGGCGTTGGGTAGAATCGGTAGCTGAAGGCTTTTAATGTCATATTTACCTTAAATGTGCTGCTTTACATAATAGCACGTCTTATGTGAAATAGTACGTCTTAACAAATATCTATGTAAAGCCGTCCTACAAGGACGGGGTTTCAGACCCATTTTCCTTGATGAATTCCTGCATGGCTTGGATTTGCAAGTCGGAAACCGCTAGCAGTTTTTTGGCTGATTGGATCGCTTCGTTTTCTGCGGGATGCAGCGTCTTATTTGCCCCAGCAATGTTAATTTAAAAATACATCACTCCCAAACGCAGCGGTTCTTCTGACTGGCTGAGTGTTTGCAAACAGTCGCTGAGTGATGGGGGACTGGCTGTGTAGGATTGGATTTGAGTTTTTGCAGAGTCAGAAAATTTGTCTAAATTTATGGTTTTAAACAACAAATCTAGTTCGTCAATATCAACGGAACCATCCGCGGCTGCGATCGCAAACAAAGAACCATAAAAAGCTAAAAGTTCGCTTTCTGAGGATGTGGCAAAAATATCTCTCTCGGACACGATGCTACTCCGATCGATAACGACGCTTTGCATTTTACCACAAAAGTCAGCGGGCCATGATTGCAGAAACCGGCAATAATTTGAGAGAGCATGACACAATGGAGAATTTTTTATGAAAGTTGCGATCGTCGGCTGCGGCTATGTGGGTACTGCGACAGCCAAACATTTACGCCACAAATCTGATTGTACCGTGACGGCGACAACTACCACGGCGACGCGAGTAGTTGAGTTGGAGGGAGTCGCGCAGCGGGTAGCCGTGATCAAAGGAAATGACAAAGATGCAATGACGGCTGTACTGCAAGAACAAGATGCTGTTATGCTGTGCGTCGGTGCTCCAAATCCTCATACTTATCGGGAAAGTTATATAGATACTGCGACAACTTTAGTATCGGTTTTACAGCAGATACCGACAGTAAAGCAGGTTATTTATACGGGTACTTATTCTGTGTATGGCGATCGCCAAGGTGAATTGGTAAATGAAGAATCCCCCGTCGCGCCTGCTAATCCAAACGGTGAAATTCTCGCAGAAACAGAACAGGTTTTATTAGCAGCATCTAGTCCCAATCTTCAAGTCTGCATTCTCCGTTTGGGAGGAATTTATGGGCCAGGGCGAGAATTAGTTAAAATCTTTAGAGGCTGGGCTGGGAGCACTCGTCCCGGTAGGGGTGAAGATGCTACTAATTGGGTGCATCGAGATGATATTGTTGGGGGGTTAACCTTTGCTTTGGAAAATCGATTGCAGGGAATTTACAATTTAGTCGGGGATGTGTCGCTATCCAGTGGTGAATTACTCGATCGCATTTTTGAAGCTAATAATTTGCCTAAAGTTTCTTGGGATGGAAGTCCTAGCGTGCGGCCTTATAATGCTAGGGTGTCGAATCAAAAGATTAAGGCGGCTGGTTATCAGTTTGTTTATCCTGAAATTAGGGAGTTTTAGTTGGGCGATCGCTCTTTTGTTAAACCGCATATTTTTCACAGGCGGGACGCCCGTGCCACAATGAACGCGGATGGACGAAAGGGCGATATTCACCGCTTTAGATTTTTTCCCTAACCCAAATTCTAAATGATTTCAGTAATGCAATTTCTCCCATTGTTTTAGTCTGCTCAAAAAACCTACTCATTTCTGTTGATGATAAAAAGGGAAAAGCAATACTGAAATTGCATTCAACATACTCCTCGGAAGCTAACTGATAAAATTTTAAAACTCGCCCGTTATATCTCCAGAGTTCGGGTACGCCAAGTGCCGAGTAAATTCCTGACTTATTAATTGAACTGCTGGTAATATCTATTTCAATTGCCAAGTCGGGCGGTGGGGCAGTTTCTAAGTCTAGTTCTTGCCTGCCTCTGACTGCTGGTTCACTTTGAATATAATAACAATTGTCAGGTTCTATACCCTTTTTAGCCTGTTCTTGCTTGAGAGTCATTGAGCCAGCACTTTTGATTTCAATGCCGAGTTCTTCTGCTAAAATGAAAATGAAGCGATCGGACTGAATCTTGGGATTTTCATGTTCGTATAAAGGACTCATAATTTCCAACATCCCGTTATCATAAGCTATGCGATAACCTCGGCGATTGCCTATTTCTTTGAGCAACGTTTCAAAGGTTGACCAGCTAATGTTTTCTAGCAGTGTTCTCTGTTCGGCTAAACTTGAAGTAGTAGCAATCATCTCAAAATCTCCTTGAGCTGAGAAAACTCTAGTTTTATTTTACCACAGGCCCAGATACTATCAAAAAGGGGGTTCTTTTTTTGAACCGCAGATGCAGGCGGATAGACGCGGATGAACGCGGATGTCAGAAAGGGCGATCGCAATTCACTTAGGTTGTGTTAAATCTTATTTGATGACACCGCGAATTCTTTCTCTTCTTCCCAAGACAGTGATATTTGAAGTTGTCCTGATACTGTAAATGTTTGAGCGGCCAACAGGGCCGTCTCTAAATTTACACACATCCTGGCAGAATAATTACCTTCTTGTCCGCCGACAACTAGCTTTTCTATTGCATCTGGTTTTGATGGATCTACTAAATTATGGAAGCTAACGTTATCAAAAGTTACGTTAACAATATATTTGCCGGATTCGCCGCCACCAATGCTCATATAACACTCGTCATCTGCACCCAAGGTAACTAAAGTTTTAGTTTTCCCATTTAACTCGCGGATGGCTTGTTCTATTTGACTCCAAGTAGGACTTTCTATTAAGTCACCTTCATCCTGGTTGCCCACCCAATTTTCTGCTGATAGGTTTAACACAAACATTATCGCCTCCTTGTATTTGGGGGTTTAACGGTTATTGTTTTACTTCCATTGGGAGTAATAATTTCTAATTCTTCTATATTTAACTGCCAAGCCATAGAGTTTACTCCACCTCTTAAGCCGCAGGCTGCACAAAGTTCGCGATCGCAAATCAAACGTGCTTTACCTCCTCTAATTCCCGCATCGGCTGCTTGTTGAAAAGCATCGGCTTCAGCGTGGGTTTTGGTGATAGGATTGACATTAAAGGTTATTTGCCGACGATTGGGGTTGCTGCCAGAGTTGATGCCAAAAAAACTTTGACCCGCTATTTCTAGTTTAGCTATGGTTGATTTATCGGTTTCGCTGCCAGCCATTGGTAAACCTAGGCTTTGTCTATATGAACCTAGTTCATCAAACACACTTTGTATTTTTGCCTTTCCTTTGGGTTGACAGCCCAATTTTACCACATTGCGTTCGGGTTTTGGGATTTGGGATTGTGATCGCTCTCTTCTTCATCCGCGTTCATCAGCGTCTATCCGCCTGCATCTGCGGTAAAAAAAAGGGCGATCGCTTCTCAATTTCTACCCGCGCACCATCACCCACCAAATTATCCCATAATCCCCGCAAAAAAGTCGATCGTCTCTTTCAACGCTTTCACAAACACATCAATCTCCTCGCGAGTATTGTAAAAATACAAACTCGCCCGCGCCGTAGATGAAACGTTCAAATAGCGGTGCAAAGCTTGCGTGCAGTGATGCCCGGAACGAATCGCGACTCCCTCCTGATCTAACATGGTAGACAAGTCTTGAGGGTGAATTTCTCCGGCGGTAAATGCCGCTAATGCAGCCCTACCTTCACCGTTGCTGTCTGGTTGTGGCCCGTAAATTTTGATTTCGGGAATTTGCCGCAATTGTTGGAACATATAAGCATTCAATTCTGCTTCGCAAGCGTGAATCTTATCCATGCCAATGTTACTAAGATAATCGATTGCTGCACCGAGGGCGATCGCCTCTCCGATTGCAGGCGTGCCGGCCTCAAATTTGTGCGGCAAATCGGCATAGGTGGAATAATCTAGAAACACGTCAGCAATCATCTCGCCGCCGCCGAAAAACGGAGGCATTTCTCTCAGCAAGTCCAGTTTACCGTACAGAAAACCGATGCCAGTCGGAGCGCACATTTTGTGACCGGAAGCAACCAGCCAATCGCAATCTATTGCTTGCACGTCTACTATCATGTGCGGCACGCTTTGGCAAGCATCTATTAAAACTCTTGCGCCGAAACTGTGGGCAATTTTGCAGATTTCTTTGACTGGACTGATGCAGCCCAAAGTATTAGAAACGTGAACGGTTGACACCAATTTAGTTTTATGGGAAATCAGCGTTTTAAACTGTTCCAAATCAAACTCGTTAGTTTCCGTTAACTCGACAAACTTCAGCACCGCACCGGTTCTTTGAGCCATCATTTGCCAGGGAACGAGATTGCTGTGGTGTTCCATCACCGACAGGATAATTTCATCTCCGGCTTGCAGATTGCTCAAACCCCAAGAATAAGCAACCAAATTAATCGCTTCGGTGGCGTTGCGAGTGTAAACAATTTCTTGCCGCGACGCGGCATTGACAAAAGCAGCAACTTTGTCTCTAGCACCTTCGTAAGCATCAGTGGCTTTGGCACTGAGAGTGTGAGCGCCACGGTGGACGTTTGCATTGTATTGTCCGTAGTAATCACGCCAAGCGTTGAGCACAGCTAGGGGTTTTTGAGAAGTAGCTGCATTGTCTAAATAAACTAGCGGTTTACCGTTAACTTTTTCATTCAAAATAGGGAAGTCGCCGCGAACTTTTGATGCAAGTGTTTTTTCTTGAATAAGTGTCATAAATTTCAGGAGTTAGTATTGTTGTGAAACAGGATATTAGGGCTATTGTCCAAGTCGGATATCCCCCTAAATCCCCCTTATTAAGGGGAGTAGGGGTTGACTTTGAGAATACTCTTGTCCCCCCCCCTTATTAAGGGGAGTAGGGGTTGGCTAGGGGGGATCTCCGGGTTGGATTACAAAGTTTGAAAACACCCCCCAGTCTGTTGCTAATTCTTTTATCCTTGGATAGCGACGCAGGTAGAAAGCATTTTCGCCACCCCAAGAATCGGTAATTGATTGAGCATTTCCGCCGCAAAAGCATCGATTAGCAAATAGCGACTTCTTTCTAAATCCAAACCGCGACTTTGCAAGTAGAAAAGTTCATCATCTTCTAATTGACTGACTGTTGCACCGTGGGAACATTTAACGTTGTCGGCGACAATTTCCAACTGTGGTTTGGTGTCTACGCGAGCTCTTGGCGACAACAACAAATTCCGGCTCAATTGTCCGGCATCTGTCAATTGTGCCGCTTTGCGAACGAAAACTTTGCCGTTAAATACAGCGCGAGCTTTGTTACCGATAATGCACTTGTGCAATTGGCGGCTTGTACCGTGGGGGTGATTGAAATCGATTAAACTGTGAGTGTCTGATAACTGTTCGCCAAAGGCTACAGTTAAACCATTTAGAGTTGTTTCAGTGGCTTCGCCGCGCTGAAATACTTCTAAATTGTGCCGCGATATTTTGCCTCCCAAACTGATAGCATGACAAGTGTAACGGCTATTACGAGATTGCTCGATCGCACTTTTGCCGATATGAACAACCTCCCCACCTTCCCGCTGAAGCCGAACGTGGTTCACAGTGGCGTTTTCGCCGACAATAACATCCGTTACAGCATTAGTAAATGCAGCGACATTACCGATAGTTGCGTAATCTTCAACCAGCGTGACATTGCTTCCAGGCTCAGCTATGACCAAGCAGTGTGGCTGGGACATCGTGGGAGATGCACCTGGCGCTGTCAGGAACAGCAAGTGAATCGGAAGTTCGATCAACATATTGGCCGGCACGAACACCACCGCAGAATCCGCCAAACCCGCAGTATTCAGCGCGGTAAACACCTCAGTTTGCTGTCTGTGCTTGCTCAAAACATCGCTGATGCGCCCTTGATATTTTTCGGGTACATTGGATAGATTACCTGCGTAAAAGTCGATCGGCAAATTCGGCAAATTCACCGTTGATAAATCCGGTGCATAAAAACCGTTGACAAATACCAATCTTAATGGTAAATCATCCCGATTTTTCACTGGCATAATGATATCAGCCAGCTTAACTTTTGACTGATTGCTCTGGGGTATATGAAAAGGAATTTGCAACACCGACGACAAATCAGTAAAGCGCCATTCTTCATCCCTCACCGTCGGAAAAGTCGAAGAAAGCACGTATTGAGTCGCCACATCCCGCAAATCCTGCAACCCGTAAGCAGAACTTTCGTTATTAGCTGCGCCCAACTTGCCGCACTGATTCACCAAATCAGTCAAAAACATTTCCCTACTAGCAACTTGCGTATTCATCATCGCGCGCCTACTCCTGCTGCTTCCTCTTCCACAACCCAGTCATAACCGCGCTCTTCCAATTCCAGCGCCAACTCTTTCGGGCCAGTCAAGATAATTCTGCCCGCTTCCATGACGTGAATAAAATCAGGAATAATGTAATTCAGCAACCGCTGATAGTGAGTAATCACCAACATCGAATTCTCAGCAGTTGACAACTGATTCACACCGCCGGCGACAATCTTGAGAGCATCGATATCCAAACCCGAATCAGTCTCGTCCAAAATAGCTAATTTCGGTTCCAACAAAGCCATTTGCAAAATTTCATTCCGCTTTTTCTCGCCACCGGAAAAACCCTCATTAACACTGCGGCCTAAAAAAGAATCATTCATCTTGACAATATCCAGCTTGTCCTCGATTAAATCTTGGAAATCAAAAGCATCCAATTCTTCCAAGCCGCGATGTTTGCGGTGAGCATTGTAAGCCACGCGCAAGAAATCCAGATTGCTAACGCCGGGAATTTCTAAAGGATATTGGAAAGCTAGGAACACGCCAGCTAAAGAGCGTTCTTCCGGCGCTAATTCCAGCAAATTTTGACCCAGAAAAGTAACTTCTCCGCCCGTTACTGTATAAGCAGGATGGCCTGCTAATATCTTGGATAAAGTGCTTTTTCCCGAACCGTTCGGGCCCATAATCGCGTGAATTTCACCCGATTTAATTTCCAGATTCAAACCCTTAAGGATTTGGGTATCTTCCACATTCGCAGTTAAATCGCGGACGGATAGCACCACTTGACTATTTTCAACAATCATCTATTTTTGTCCTTTTCCTCAATGCAGTTTACAGTTTTTTCTTTCTTGTTTCTAGGCTGTGCCGATTGGTGAGAATTTAACGTTAAACCGATAGTCCGCCAGGGAATGAATTCCCTGTCTCAAAGCTAAAGTCCTCTGAAGAGGACTGAGAAGAAAAATTTTAAACTCATTAGTCCTGTTTAGAGGAGTTTAGCTATTAGCCAAGGAATTCATTCCCTGGCGGACGGGGAGCTTAAGTTGTCACCGATGGACTCGGCCTGGAAGGGTTTATCGGTCGCGAAAATTATCCGACACTTCCTTCCAGTTTCAGACTCAACAGCTTATCAGCTTCCGCCGCAAATTCCATCGGTAACTGATTGAAAACATCTTTACAGAAACCGCTAATCATCATCGAAATAGCATTTTCTGCGGAAATTCCCCGCTGTGCGAAGAAGAACAATTGCTCTTCCCCAATCTTAGAAGTAGAAGCTTCGTGTTCCACTTTAGCAGTATGGTTCTGCACTTGAATATAAGGGAAAGTATTCGCTTGAGCGTTGTCGCCAATCAGCATGGAATCGCACTGAGAGTAATTACGAGAGCCTTTAGCATTCAGCCCCATTTTTACCAAACCGCGATAGCTGTTGGATGAATTTCCCGCAGAAATGCCCTTAGAAATAATCGTGCTGCGAGTGTTTTTGCCAACGTGGATCATTTTGGTTCCGGTGTCAGCTTGCTGTTTGTTGTTTGTCAACGCTACCGAGTAGAATTCGCCTACTGAGTTATCACCGACTAACACGCAACTGGGATATTTCCAAGTAATCGCGGAACCGGTTTCTACTTGTGTCCAAGAAATCTTAGAATTGACTCCTTGACACAAACCCCGTTTCGTCACGAAGTTGTAAATGCCGCCTTTGCCGTTGGCGTCGCCGGCGTACCAGTTTTGCACTGTGGAGTATTTGATATCGGCATTGTCCATTGTTACCAATTCGACTACGGCGGCGTGCAGTTGATTGGTGTCAAACATCGGCGCGGTGCAGCCTTCTAGGTAAGATACAGAACTGTTTTCTTCTGCAACAATTAGGGTGCGCTCGAACTGGCCGGAATCTCCGTTGTTGATGCGGAAATAGGTTGACAATTCCATTGGGCATTTGACGCCTTTGGGAATGTAAACAAAGGAACCGTCGCTGAATACGGCGGAGTTGAGGGCTGCGAAAAAGTTGTCGCCGACTGGTACGACGCTGCCGAGATATTTTTCTATTAGTTCGGGATAATCTTTGACGGCTTCTGAAATGGAACAGAAAATAACACCATCTTTGGCTAACTTTTCTCTAAATGTTGTGGCAATTGAAACGCTGTCGAAAACGGCATCGACGGCAACATTTCCGAGCCGCTTTTGTTCGGAGAGGGGAATGCCGAGTTTCTCGAAGGTTTCTAGCAGTGTCGGGTCTACTTCGTCCAAACTGTTGAGCTTTTTGGGCTTTTGTTTGGGCGCGGAATAGTAGATAATTTGTTGGTAGTCGATCGCGGGATAGTTGACGTGGGGCCAGGTGGGCTCGGTCATTGTCAGCCACTTCCGGTATGCTTTGAGGCGGAATTGCAGCATGAATTCCGGTTCGTTTTTCTTGGCGGAAATCAGGCGGACTACATCTTCGCTCAAGCCGCGGGGGATGGTGTCTGACTCGATGTCGGTGACGAAACCGTATTTATACGGCTGGTTGACTAAGGTTTTGACTGTGGTAGAACTCATTATTTTGCGTGTTCAGTGTTCTAGATAATGCTCTCTGGATGGCAGACGGGGCAATGCCTGTCTGGGCTTGAGCGAGTTCTGCTGGACTGCTCTGGGAAGTTAAACAACAGATTTGTTGCTTTACTATATTTTAAGCTACATTAACAATAGTGATATTGTCAAAGTCAAATTAATAATTTTTTGTGAAGATGATGGAGACTACTCAGCAGACTTCCACGAAACAAGACATCCTGCAATATTTGCTCAAGGGGGGGCAGGGGACGGCTCTTGAGTTGGCGGAGTCTTTGGATATCAGTCCGCAGGCGATTCGCCGTCACTTGAAGGATTTGGAAGCGGAGGGGCTGATTCAGTATCAGTCGGTTCAGGCTGGGATGGGGCGGCCGCAGCACATTTATGAGCTTACCAGTCAGGGGCGCGATCGATTCCCGAATCGTTACGGTGATTTTGCTGTCTCTTTTCTGGATACGTTGGCGGAAACCGTCGGCCGCGAGCAAGTGATTACTATCTTGCAAAAACAGTGGCAGCGCAAGGCGACGGAGTATCGGCGGCTGGTGGGTGCGGGTTCGCTGCAAGAGAGGGTGACTAAGTTAATGGAACTCCGCAGGGCTGAAGGTTATATGGCTGAGTGTTATCCTGTAGAATCTGTAGAGGTTGGGATGTGCGATCGCGCTGGTTTGGGCGATCGATTTGTGTTGATGGAACACAATTGCGCGATTTCTAATGTTGCTGAAACTTTTCCGAGTGTCTGCGGTAATGAGTTGGAAATGTTTGCAGCGGTTTTGCCGGATTGTATTGTGGAGCGGACTCACTGGATTATTGATGGGGAACACCGCTGCGGTTATTTGATTGCAAGGAAGAAGGAAGAAGTTCGGCAACGGATTTTGTAACGGATGTAACGGATGTCACGGATGAAAGTTCGACAACGGATGAGTGTAACGGATGTCACGGATGTCAGGGATTACCAATTACCGATTAGCAATTACCAATTTTTAATATATGGAACCGCTAGCAGATTTTTTAAAGCCGGAAGAGTGTGCGGAAGTTGATATGGCGCTGCTGTCGTCGAAGGAAAAGTTTTCGGCGCGGGTGGCAATTTATGCTTTGAGGGTGCTCAAGCAAATTGCTGGGGAGACTGGGAAGCCGATGGCTGAGGTGACTAATGGACAGGTGATGGATTGGATTAAGAATGATGAGAGTATTAAAGGGTCGATCGAACTTGATGCTAGTTTTGAAAACTTTTTTACGAATTTGGTAATTGCGTCTTTGCGGCCTCTGAGGCAAATTGCGACAGAATCTGAAAGCCCGATCGAACAATTAACAGTTAAGCAGGTTGTGGCGTGGTTTGTGAAGGACGGGAAGATTCGCAGAGAACAGGGAACCGAGGCGGCTTTTTTGGACTTGTGAGTTAAAGGTCGATCGCTCCCACTGGCAAATAATACGTCAAACTCGGCTATTGGGGGCGGTTTCGGGCGATCGAAAAAAAACTTTTGACAAAGGGGTTGACAGACTAGGGAAAACTTGATAAGGTAATTAAGTCGAGCGAAAGAGATGCAGCGCATCAAACTTAGCATTAAGCTAAACGCAGACACAGGATTAAAAGTTTGAAAAGCTTTCCTGGTGCTTATGATGTAATGGAACCACTCCGATCCATCCCGAACTCGGTTGTTAAACGTTGCTATGGCGAAGATACTCGGCGGGTCACTGCCCGGTAAAATAGCTCAGTGCCAGGTTAATAATAAATTAAAGCTCTTTTCCCGCAACAACGGAAAAGGGCTTTAGTTTTTTGGTGAGTTATTAAGCATCTACACCACAGCAAGTCTGGGGTCATTTGTAGAAATCTCAATATTCTGGGCCAGGAACAGATTTTGGGTCGATCGAACTTGATGCAAGTTTTGAAAACTTTTTTACGAATTTGGTAATTGCGTCTTTGCGGCATGAGAGGCAAATTGTGACAGAAGCTCGGCTATTGGGGGGGGTTTCGGGCGATCGAAAAAAAGTTTTGACAAAGGGGTTGACAGCCTAGGGAAAACTTGATAAGGTAATTAAGTCGAGCAAAAGAGATGCAGCGCATCAAGCTTAATGCAGACACAGGATTAAAAGTTTTCAAAGCTTTCCTGGTGCTTATGATGTAATGGAACCACTCCGATCCATCCCGAACTCGGTTGTTAAACGTTGCTATGGCGAAGATACTCGGCGGGTCACTGCCCGGTAAAATAGCTCAGTGCCAGGTTAATAATAAATTAAAGCTCTTTTCCCGCAACAACGGAAAAGGGCTTTAATTTTTTGGTGAGTTATTCGTCATCTACACAACAGCAAGTCTTGGGCCATTTGTAGAAATCTCAATATTCTAGGCCAGGAACAGATTTTGGGTCGATCGAACTTGATGCAAGTTTTGAAAACTTTTTTACGAATTTGGTAATTGCGTCTTTGCGGCATGAGAGGCAAATTGCGGCAGAAGCTCCGCTATTGGAGGCTGTTTCGGGCGATCGAAAAAAAATTTTGACTTTGGGGTTGACAGACTAGGGAAAACTTGATACAGTAATTAAGTCGAGCGAAAGAGATGCAGCGCATCAAGCTTAGAATTAAGCTAAACGCAGACACAGGATTAAAAGTTTTCAAAGCTTTCCTGGTGCTTATGATGTAATGGAACCACTCCGATCCATCCCGAACTCGGTTGTTAAACGTTGCTATGGCGAAGATACTCGGCGGGTCACTGCCCGGTAAAATAGCTCAGTGCCAGGTTAATAATAAATTAAAGCTCTTTTCCCGCAACAACGGAAAAGGGCTTTAGTTTTTGCGGACTTACAGATGTTTATAATATGACAAATGCGTAAGTCCAGAACAAAATCTGGTGTAGTTGGGAAAACAAGGGTGAAATGCGTGTTATCAGCCGAAAAATCCTGCGAGATTTCTGTGAAAGCCATGCGGATTCCTGCGATGCACTTTATGACTGGTATAGAGTTTCAAGTAAAGCGGAATGGCAGAACCTAATTGATGTTCAGCAGATTTATCCAAAAGCTGAGTCAGTCGGAAATTTTACTGTATTTAATATTAAGGGAAATCGATATCGGCTGATTGTTGATTTGGTTTATGTTTCTCAAAGAATCTACATCAAATATGTTCTGACTCACGCTGAGTATGATAAGGATGAGTGGAAAAATGATCCGTACTTTTGATGCAAAATCTTATACAGATTTACTTGTTCGGTATCAACCAAAACCGATCGCAAATGAGGCAGAAAACGAGGCCGCGATCGCTCTCGCTTGCGAACTGGAACACCGCCCTATGCGATCGCTGGAGGAAGAGCTATTTCTGGAGCTTTTGATAACGCTGATTGAAAAATTTGAATCTGAAAATTATCCGATTCCTGCAGGAAATGCTGGTTCAATGTTGCAACATTTAATGGATGCGAGAAATTTGGACAAATCTGATTTGATTCCTGTTTTGGGAAGCGAAACAGATGTTGATAAAGTTTTTGTTAGCGGAAGGGCGATCGAAATAGATGAAGCCAGAAAATTAGCCGATTTTTTCCACGTTGATATTAATTTGTTTCTCTAATCGCGATCGGTAACTCGTATTCCAAATCAAAACTACTCAGGTTCGATCGTCTTCAAAAACTCGTCTGCTGTGATTACTACCACACCACGAAATGGGTGCAATACGAGCAAATCCCTGTCACCAGTGATGATATAGTTCGCTTCTCCATTTAATGCCAACTCCAAAACCTTGTCATCTTTTGGATCGCGACACTCTTGCACCTTCTCAATTATCTCTACTAGAACTGCCCTGTCCACCAAGGCTGCTAAAAATTCCTCCCTTTCTTCACTTGTGACATACCGATTAAATTTTTCGCGACCCAATACCTCATTCAATTCTTCTAGCAGTTCAAGTGATAGTAACACCTCTCCGTTTGCTAAAGCATATCGAAGGGCGCGATCGGGTTTACTGTTGTCAAACAGAATCGCACTGATGATTGCATTTGTATCAAAAACGTAGCGCATCTTACTCATCAAAAAGAATTGAATCCAAAATTTCTGGGGTCAATCCTCGCGATTGAGCATTCCGACTCATCTCACTCATTACCTCCTCTAGGGGTCTTTTGCGTCGAATTGCATCACTAAGTTTTAGGCTAAGTAATGCCTCTAATTTACGACGCTCTTCTTCGGAAGCAGCCTCAAATAGCTTAGCAACTTCAGTATTAACGCGAATTGCGATCGTTTTGGTTTGCATGATGGTTATGTGATGTTTTAATGACTGTTTTCAAATAAGCTAGAATGTAAGGATTCAGGTCTTTGATTAAGGAATGAGAGAAGGCATGGAAAAGTTACAAGTATGGGCAAATATCGCATCAC
>NZ_JAUBTV010000118.1:0-17539 GCF_036705145.1 Microcoleus sp. B5-D4
GCCCGTCCAAAACGGACGGGCGGGACGCCCATCCCACAATAACAATTAAAATTGTAAGTTATTTACTTCGCGCGCGATCCTTAGATTTTAGATTTTAGATTTTAGAATTGAAGCATTGACTTGCGCGAGATGAATCCGGGGGCTTGTATCCTGGATGCTTTCGGTCAATCGACTTTAGATTTTAGATTTTAGATTTTAGATTTTAGATTTTAGATTTTAGATGAAAGAATTGAAGCATTGACTTGCGCGAGATGAATCCGGGGGCTTGTATCCTGGATGCTTTCGGTGAGTATCATAATGTCGATAAAAATTGCTTGCGGTTCCTCTTTGAGCAGCCGAACCCAACCTTCAGCGCCGTCGGCGACCTATATCGCAGTACAATGAATTTCTGCCAGCAAGTTTTTCAGCAAATACCGAAAAACTATCTTCATCCTCCCCAATCAAAACTTTGGCTGCTGAATCCGCCGCTGGCGAGCGCCCGGAACCCCGCAAGCTACGAGAATTTGCGCTTGTCAGCGGTATTTCATCTGCCTTAGCAGGGGACATTTCCAAAGGGTTTTCTTCCTCTCCCCGATATAGAATCGGCAGTGTGACAAAAAAAGTCGAACCCACTCCGGGTGAACTTGTGATTTCAATACTTCCCCCTAGAAATTCCGCCAGTTTTTTGCACAGAGACAATCCCAACCCGGTGCCTCTGACGCCCTTCTGCAAGGGATTTTCTATTTGGACAAATTCTTCAAAAATCCGCCTTTGGTCTGCTGGGGGAATACCCATGCCCGTATCTGCTACTGAAAAAGTAACTGTCCCCTCCTCTCCTATTTCCGCAGCGACTCGAACTTCACCTGCTTCGGTAAATTTGAGGGCATTAGAAATCAGATTTCGCAAAATCTGAGAAACTTTTCCCTCGTCAGTTGTGAGGATTGGAATTTCGAGAGTATCTTCAAAAATTAGAGAAACGGCAGAGTTTTGGGGAAGCAGGGGGCGCATCATTCCTCGCAGGGCGCTGAACAAATCTTCGACTTCAAAATCAGCCAAGCGAACAGTTAGTTTTCCGGCTTCGACTTTGGCTAAATCTAATGAGTCGTTGACAAGTTCTGCGAGAGACTCGGCGGATTTGTAAATGTAATTTACTTGCTTGTCCTGTTCGGCTGAAAGTTCTCCGTCGAGGCGATTTAACAATATTTCGGAAAGGCTCATAATTGCCGTTAGCGGAGTGCGAAACTCGTGGCTCATATTGGAGAGAAAGCTGGTTTTGAGTTCGCTGGCGCGCCGGAGAGATTCGGCTTTGTCGTTCAATTCAGCGTAAAGTGCCAGGACTCCGCGATTGGTATCTTCTAGTTGTTGATTTAATTGTACGAGTTCTTCTTGACGCTGGCGGAGTTCGTCTAAAGTGCGTAGTAATTCTTGATTTTGTTGCTGAATTTCGGCATAGGGATCTTCGGGAATTTGGCGCGCTAGTTTGTCAACTAATTGATTTAGTTCGATCGCACTCAGCGCAGGCATATGTTTGGAAAACTGTTTAATTAATTGTACAGCCGTTCCGCGATCGGGCCGAGAGTCGATTTTCACTTCGTCCATCAACCGTTTCGCTGCTGCTAAACCGAGTCCCGCGCCGGTTTGGGATCGAAAATTGGGGCTTAACACAGCCGGTAAATCAGCAATTCCCGGCCCCGTGTCGGAAATCCGAGTCCGAAAAACTTGGGGCGATTCCCCTTCCACAATGAATTCTACTTTGCCACCGCCTGCATATTTGAAAGCATTGCGGGCAATTTCGGAAACTGCTGTGGCGATGCGGGTTTGTACTTGGGAATCGAATCCCAGCCCTTTAGCAATTTGGCGAGCTCTTTGGCGTACTTGTACGATGTCTTGTTCAAAACGGACTTCCGTCGTCAGGATTGGATAACTCACGCTGCTTCTCTCACCTTGGCTACTATAACTGTCATGTCATCGCGAGTGCGTTTGAAGTCCCGGTAGATCACGGCTGCGATTAAAGCAGGATGTCTGGAGGCTAAACCCGGGTAGCGGTTTAAATTCCACTGCGCCGCCAAACCGTCGGAGTGCATGATGAGTAGGGACTGCTGCGACCAAGGATAGACAAATTCTGCTACTTTTCGCATCATATGTCCAACTGTGCCGTTGTAGGAAACCATGCTACGGCTTTGGTTATCTGTGACAACTACACCGCTGATGTTGCCAATTCCGGCAAAACAAACTGTTTGTTGGGTACGATCGATTTGGGCGATCGCCGCAGCCGCTCCTCTGGTATTTTTTAAAGCAGCGTGCGCCTTCTCTAAAATTGCTTTCGGCCCGAGTTTGGCGTTTTCCTCAAATACACGCACTGCTTCGCCAGACGCTTCCTCCGCCAAATCCCCGTAGCCGAGCCCGTCTGCAACTAAAATCAGGTTTTTGTCAAGGTGATTTTCTGCAGCCCACGAATCCCCGCAAATTTGCTCTCCTGCTTTTGGCAAGTGGACGACCCCAAATTCCAAGTAATTGCTGTTTTGGGATGCTTCCCGGCTATTTTGGGTCGGTTCCAGCCGCGCTAATAAGGCTGTCCCCAGTTTTGGTACAGAATGAATATCAAAAAAAGTAGAGAGGCGTTGAATTGCCCCCAGTCCAGTTCCAGGGCTTCCCGCTGTAGAAAAACCGTCCCGCAGACACAGCGCGACATTTGCCATTCCCAGCCCCCGATCGAGCGCTACTATTTCAATGCTAGATCCTGCCGTTGTTTTTAATGTTCGCAGCAAAAGTTCTCCTTCGCGGGCGTGCTTGACCACGTTTTTTGCTGCTTCGGTGGTAACAATTGCCACTTTACCGCGATCGGTCTCGTTAAATCCGACTTCCGTCGCGAGGGCGACTGCAATTCGGCGCGCTTCTCCCACTTGACTTTCTTCTGTTACGGGCAGGGCTACGGCATCTATCATTTTTTATCAGTTCTCATAATGAAATCCTCCATAGGCCAACCCTCTCCGGGTATGGTGTGGGATGCCAAGAATCACTTCTTGGCTGTGCTGGTTGCTATTTATACCAATTAAAAAAATAATACAACTATACGCAAGCTCCAAACCCCGATCGTCCTCCGTCCTTCCCAATGCTTTAATCTAAAATCTCAACTCTCAAATCGTATTACTTACTCACCGCCAGCGGACGATCGCAATTTTAGTCCCCTTACCGACTTTGGAAACAATCTCAAATTCGTGCATCAACCGCTTGGAACCACTGAGCCCCAAACCCAAACCGTGATTAGAAGTATAACCGTCAGTCATTGCCAATTCGATGTCTGGAATTCCCGGGCCCTTGTCTTCAAAAATCAGCCTCAGCCCTTTGCGAGTGCCTAATTGCAGCGTTTCGAGAGTTACAGTTCCCCCTTTGCCGTACTCTACAGTATTGCGGGCGAGTTCGCTGGCTGCGGTAACGATTTTCGTTTGGTCTAGTAAACCGAATCCCATTGCTACAGCCCAAGTTCGCACTTGCTGTCGGACGTGGACTATATCGGATGACGATCGGATTTCTAGTGTCTCACGTTTTGACATGGCGGCTACTGTACCAAAATAGAACTTCTCCCCAAAATATAGGACTTACGCTCATCAACTTAGTTTCTCCTAATAGGACTTACGCACTTACTACGATTTTCTCTCAAAAGAGAACATAGTGCAGGAATCTCAAACCCTTGATTTAACCCCCTGGAGTGCGTAAGCCCTGTCCTAAGAAATCTTCAGTTTGTCAAGAAGGTATCTACAAACAAACTAGGTTTCTTGACTGCCTGTGCCTCATTCAGGGGACAATTAATCGACTGCTTAAGCTTGCTCGTCAAGAGACAAACCCAAGGATTTTCTTAACAAAATCATGCCCTTTTCAACGCTTAAAGCTGTGCGAACTCCTGTCAGGGAAAGCCCCAACTCAACGAGCGTAATAGCAACCGCTGGCTGCATCCCGACCACAACTGTTTCCGCATCTAAAATTCGTGACATACTAGCGATATTGTTGATAATGCGACCGATAAAAGAATCCACAATTTCTAGGGAAGAAATTTCTATCAACACACCTTTGACGCCTGTTTTGACAATGCGGTTTGTCAGGTCATCTTGCAGCGTCATTGCTAAGCGATCGTGCATATCTACTTGAATTGTTACTAGCAAAAATTCTCCCATTTGAAGGATCGGTATTCGTTCCACAAATTCACCTATGTGTTAAGCTTTACTAAAATTTTCATCTCAGACTGCAATATGTTTATTTTTCCTCTTTAATATTTTTTATAGTTAAACCTTGGCGCTGCAACGCGACTTTAAAAGCATCTGCTAAAGTAGCTTTTGTGAGAATATCCTGCAAGTCAACTCCCAAGTGAACTATGGTTTGAGCTATTTGCGGGCGAATGCCACTGATGATGCACTCAGTACCCATTAAACGGGCGGCAGCTACAGTTTTTAATAAATGTTGAGCAACTAAAGTGTCAACAGTCGGCACGCCTGTAATGTCTAAAATCGCAAATTCTGAGCCGCTTTCCATGATTTCCTGCAATAGAGTTTCCATTACTATTTGAGTGCGGGCACTGTCGAGAGTCCCGATCATGGGTAAAGCTAGAATGCCTTGCCAAAGTTTGACTACGGGTGTTGACAATTCGAGCATTTCTTGCTGTTGGCGTTCGATGACTTCTTCGCGAGCTTTGAGAAAAATTTCTG
The DNA here is from genome assembly GCF_036705145.1 of Microcoleus sp. B5-D4. Lineage (NCBI taxonomy): Bacteria > Bacillati > Cyanobacteriota > Cyanophyceae > Oscillatoriales > Microcoleaceae > Microcoleus > Microcoleus sp. B5-D4. The sequence continues at coordinate 4,680 of NZ_JAUBTV010000118.1, forward strand.
TCACCCAAAGGCCAAGCTGGTCTAATAAACTGGTGGAAAGCCAAAGTTGTTCGACAAGTGCGTCGCGGTTTTCTGTCAGTTCATGACAAAGCCGATCGAACAATGGCTTTTTGAAGCATAAAATGAAACTCGCTATCTCTGAGGGAGTAAAGCCTCTCTGAACGCGCGATCGCGAAACTTCTGCTAGTAACACCCGCATATTTTCCCATTCGGGTGTCTGGATGTCGCTAAAGTTACCGTGTCCGACTGCAATGTGGAGCAATTGCAGGAACTCTTGACACTCGGAGCGCAATTCTTTGGCTCTCATCAAGTCGTCCCGCCGCAGCCCGGTATTTTGCAGTTCTTTGAGCCAGTCTGCTAGTAACTCTGCTTTGTGTCTTTGTAGGATTTCCGCGATCGTGTTATTGCTTGTGAGTTCCATTAAAATTATCTCCTGCTTAGCAATTGGGATGAAGTTGTATGAGCTATCGCACCAAGCGTGTTTTTTGATGGGGCAACTTCTGAGTTTAGCTCACTGTTTGCTGTTTGCGATCGAGGGTTAAGTACCTAACTGCAAAATGCGTTTGACGATCGCACTGGTAGAACTCGGAACTTCTATTTCGATTAAGGAAATCTTGCCACCTCCGGCGATAACGGCCGGTGCTTCCGGCAGAGTTTCGACTTGATAGTCGCCTCCTTTAACGTATATATCAGGCTTCAGGATATTTATCAGTTTAGTTGCTGTAATTTCGGAAAAAATTACTACAGCGTCTACTGGTTTGAGGGCTGCTAACACTTCGGCTCGCTGATTTTCCGGTACGATCGGGCGGGGTGGCAATCCCGGCTGCTGCGGTTTGATAGCTTGCACGCTGGCGTCGCTATTCAATCCCACCACGAGCGATCGCCCCAAATTTTTTGCCGCCTGCAAATAGCGGACGTGACCGCAGTGCAGGATATCGAAGCACCCGTTAGTAAACACGATCGGACGCCACTTGTCCGGATCGGATGCGATCGATCTTTCAAGTTCTCTCAACGTATAAACATCAGAAATCATTGCAGTCATTACCACCCAATTTGAACAGCGCTCAAATTTATCCTACCAAAAAATGTGAGAGTTTGCACTTGCGTTATTAAAAAATAAATCAGTCAATCTGCCACTGATTAATACTTGCTTATGAGTAACTATTAATTAGTGTTTGGTAACTTACAAGCCAGAATATCTCAGTAAAAATTACCGAATGTTAAGCTGATTTATAAAACATAATCCCCCGTAAAAAATAGCTACTCGTCTATCTGTGACTGCCATATCCTGCTGTTGGTAATTCGAGGTTAAAAAGGTTGGTAAACAATTATTTATTCCCGCCCTCTCTTATATCAATTACTATAAGACAAGGGATGAGAGTTCCACCGCATCGGGCAGGCGATCGGGGAGTGAGAGCCCTAGGGGGTGAGACCCAACAAAACGCGCTCCTCCTGTGTCTCTTATTTCTGACACCGCCGCGCGAGCGAAAGCTAGTTAAAAGCACCGAACCCAAGCGTGCAGAGCTCATCTTTACGCTGGATTCGTCAGACTAGAGAAGAAGCCAGCAGTTGCTTGCTGCAGTTTCTGGGCGCTATCTTGACCAAGCTTTACAGCCAACCCAGAAGCGCACAGCCTCCTGTGTCCAACTCTATATAGCTGTGCAGAAACTCGACCTTTTGGGTCGCAACCGCAGCCTGTGAAAACCCAGAGGAAAGTCGAGTTCGGTACCCGAAGCAGCTATTTTGGTGGAAAATAGCTAAACTCGTTCAACAAAATCCACTCAACTACCCCCTTGAATCTAACGGTGTAGAATTATCTAACACGAATTATGAAAGCAAGTAATAGCCGTCAATTTTCTTCAGTAGCTGCTCGAACTCTCAAAGTAGTCGGGATTATCTTGATTCTCTCTGCTTTGCTTGACTGCATTGTTCTGTCGCTGCCGGGAGAAACTTCAGACCTTCTCAATCGAGGCTGGCAGTTGACTGCTGCAACTCAGATAGTTGACAAGGGCATTATTCCTTTGATCGGTATCGCCCTCCTGATGACTGGCTTTTGGGTTGACAGCAGCAGTGGAGTCTCTATTGAGCGACGCAACGTTTGGCTGGACTTGCGATTCTGGGCGCTGTTGATTTCCAGCTTGTTAGGTCTAGTTTACCTATCTCTGGTTCCCGTTCACCTCAACAATACTCGTTTGGAACTCAAGGATGCTCTGGCTCAAGTCGATCAAGAAGCGGGACAAGCGGAAGGTCAGCTTGAGGCACAACTTAAAAGCCCTCAATTTAAAGCTCAGGTAGAACAGCTCAAAAGCGAGCGTCGCAGCCAGATAGGGGCGCTGCTGCAAGACGACGGGAAGCTGCAACAAGCACTCAAGAGTCCAGAGGTTCCCAAGGAATTGAAAGCTGTGCTTGAGCAGTCGAAAAATGACCCGAAAGCCCTCGACAAGTTCCTGGAACAGCAAGCTCAATCACTTCCCACTCAAGCTCGCAACGAGATTCGCACCCGCAAGCAACAAAAAGAGAAAGAGTTAAGAACTCGATCGAGAAATTCGAGTTTGCAGACGGGAATCAACAGTTTGCTGTTAGCGATAGGCTACATTACTGTTGGTTGGACGGGATTGAGAAGTATGGGAATTCTGCGGTTCGGCCGCCGCAAAAATTGACCGGCGCTGGCAGGGATAGCGCTGGTCGAGACATCCCTGAGAAATAGTTTGTTTACCCAATAGTTTGCCCTTACTGAAAGCTGGGAATGTTCTCAATTTATATTCTGACTTACAACGAAGAGATTGATATCGCCGCTTGCATTGAATCGGCACTGCTTTGTGACGATATCATTGTAGTTGATTCTTTCAGCACCGATCGCACCCTTGAGATTGTTCAGAACTATGCCGTGCAAACAGTACAGCACCGCTTTGAAACTCACGGACGCCAGCGGACTTGGATGCTCCAAGAAGTCCCGTGCAAGTACGAATGGGTTTACATCCTCGAAGCTGACGAGCGGATGACGCCTGCACTGTTTGCTGAATGCTTAAAGGCGATCGAAAGTCAAGAATATATCGGCTATTACGTAGCTGAAAAAGTAATATTTATGGAGCGCTGGATTCGCCGCAGCACTCAATATCCCCGTTATCAAATGCGTCTCTTTCGCAAAGACCGAGTGTGGTTTACTGACTACGGTCACACTGAACGGGAAGTCTGCAATGGGCCTACTCACTTTTTGAAGGAAACTTACCCTCACTATACTTGCAGCAAAGGTCTTTCCCGCTGGATTGAAAAGCACAACCGCTACTCGACTGACGAGGCGGCTGAAACTCTCCGCCAATTAGAAGCGGGTCAAGTAAATTGGTGGGGTTTATTGTTTGGCGCGTCGGAGGTGGAAAGGCGCCGCGCTTTGAAAGATTTTTCTTTGCGCTTGCCTTTGCGGCCTGTGGTGCGCTTTTTCTATATGTATATTTTACTCGGCGGATTTCTTGACGGCCAAGCGGGATTGGCTTGGTGCACGCTGCAAGCTTTTTATGAATATCTAATTTTGCTGAAAGTTTGGGAAATGAAGCATCTACCACTGCCAGCTTTAGAGGTAGCGACAGAACAATCTATTTCAGAAGTAGTAACAGTTGAGCAGTCAAAAGTTTCTTATAATCTTGGCGCTTCCGATACTCGAAATTAAAAATTGGTAAGAGGTAAGCTCGCCTAGCGGTAGTATTTGGAACTTATACCCTCGCCGTTCCCCGCCGATCGGACTCGAGGGGTAGCCTAAGTATTTAGAAGAGTTATTATATCCTTTCCCTGTGCATCGAAATTATTCATCTCTCTCTTCTCTTCCTCTGCGATCTCTGCGTACTCTGCGGTTAAATCATTCCGATGCAACCGGAATTAATATTAAACTCCTTAAATCCGAAGAAAGCGAATCCGTTGCAGAACTTCCTTCTTTCGCCACAACAACAAAACAAAAAAAACCCGATTTCTGGGAGAAACCGGGTTTCTAAATACCCTCAAAGCTTTAGGTTTAATAAAGCTTTGATTCTTAACTCAAAACTATCACCACTCACAACTTAAAACTGTTGAGATTTTGCTGTTGTTTTTGCCCGATCGAGCTTTAAGATCAACACCCCCAAAGGTGGCAAACACAAGTCGATCGAATAAGCACTGTTGTGGAACCACCACTCCTCAGTCCACTTGCCCCCCAAATTCCCCATATTGCTACCGCCGTATTCCCGCGCGTCGCTGTTAAACAACTCCGTATAGAAACCTGGTTCCGGCACTCCTACGCGATAGTGAGAGTGCGGCTGGGGCGTAAAATTGCACACCGTCACCACAAACTCGTCGCCATCCTTCTCTCGGCGCACAAATGCCACGACGCTGTGTCGATTGTCGCTGCAATCAATCCACTCAAACCCATCCTCAGCAAAATCTTGACTGTAAAGTGCCGTTTCGCTGCGGTACAAATGGTTCAAATCTTTAAAAAACAGCTTCAACTTTTGGTGCGGCTCGAATTGCAGCAACTGCCACTGCAAATCCCCCCAAACGTTCCACTCGTGCCACTGGCCGAACTCCATCCCCATAAAGATCGTTTTCTTTCCGGGATGAGCAAACATAAAAGTAAACAAACACCGCACGTTTGCAAACTTTTGCCATTCGTCCCCTGGCATTTTCCCGATGATGTGGGCTTTGCCGTGCACTACTTCATCGTGGGACAAAGCCAGCATGAAATTCTCGCTGTGGTTGTACCACATACTGAAAGTTATGTTGTTCTGGTGGAACTGGCGGAACCACGGGTCCATGTGGTAATAGTCGAGCATATCGTGCATCCAACCCATGTTCCACTTCAGGTTGAAACCCAAACCGCCTACATAGGTCGGCCAAGATACCATCGGCCAAGAGGTAGATTCTTCGGCGATCGACAGCGCACCTGGGAAATAGCTAAAAATGACGTGATTCGCCTGTCGCAGAAAATCTGCCGCCTCGATATTTTCCCGTCCCCCGTACTGGTTGGTCAGCCATTCTCCCGGTTCGCGGCAGTAATCCAAATAAAGCATCGAGGCTACGGCATCTACGCGAATCCCATCGATGTGGTACTTGTCAAACCAGAACAAAGCGTTTGCTACTAAGAAATTCCGCACCTCGTTGCGGCCGTAGTTAAATACCAGGGTTCCCCACTCTTTGTGCTCGCCCTTGCGGGGGTCGGCGTGTTCGTACAAGTGAGTTCCGTCAAAGAAAGCCAAGCCGTGGCCGTCTTTGGGGAAATGTCCCGGTACCCAGTCCACCAGTACGCCAATGCCGTTGGCGTGGCACTGGTCAACAAAATACATGAAATCTTCAGGTTTGCCGTAGCGGGAAGTTGGGGCGAAATAGCCGGTTACTTGGTAGCCCCAAGAACCGTCGAAAGGATGTTCGGCGATGGGCAGCATTTCGATGTGAGTGAATCCCAAATCTTTGACGTAGGGTATCAGCCGATCGGCTAATTCCCGGTAAGTCAGAAAGCGCGCCCCGGGATTGAGTTCCGAAACTTGCACGGGGGGTTCTATTTCCCCATTTGGTAGCACGGCGGGTTCGTCAGTAGCGGCGTGCAGCCAAGAACCGATGTGGCATTCGTAAACCGAAACCGGCTGCGTCAGTTGGTCTGTGTGTCGCCGCTTTTCGATCCAAGCGCTGTCGTTCCAAGTGTAGGTGTCTAAGTCCGTGACAATTGATGCTGTTTTCGGCCGCACTTCTTGCTGGAAACCGTAAGGATCGGACTTTTCGTAGGGATGTCCGTCTTGGTTTTTCACTTCGTATTTGTAGGAAGTTCCCACGGATAGTCCCGGAATAAATAATTCCCAGATGCCGTTTTGCGATTTCCGCATTTGATGTTTGCGGCCGTCCCAATAGTTGAAATCTCCTAAAACAGACACGTTGCGGGCATTTGGGGCCCAAACGGCAAAATATACTCCTGTGATGCCGTCTACTTCGGTGAGGTGCGCCCCCAGTTTTTCATAAATGCGGTGGTGATTGCCTTCGGAGAATAGGTGCTGGTCGAATTCTGTGAGTTTGGGCGATCGAAAGGCGTAGGGATCGTAGATGAAGCGCTCGTGTTCCCCTTCTTTGACCCGCAATTGATAGTTTGCTAGTTCTGGGGTGTCGATCGTACATTCAAAAAAGTGAGGGTGATGCTCTGATTTCATGGGGTATTCGGCCCTGGCCTCCGGCACAACTACGGATACCGCATCCGCATTCGGCAGATAAGCTCGGACGACCCAGACTTTTTTGCCATTTTCTTCGATCGCGTGAGGGCCTAGCACTTCAAATGGATCGTGGTGCTGATTCCAAACAATGCGGTCAATCTGTTCAAAGGGGACGGTCGCGGGCATAAAACTACTTACCTCAATCTTTTAACTAAATGGCTTTCAAAACCTAGAGCGGCGCTGCACTTTACATTTCGATACATTTTTGATCGCTGATCCTACCACTGATTAGCACGATCTTGCCTGCAGCAGATCCAGCGCGCGCCCTTGCACACACAGCAGGCTGTTGCCTTGCCGGAGGCCGAGCTGGGGTTTTACTGCTAACATCTAAGTATAGAAATAGTGAACGAACCTGACGGTAAACTGACTATAGTTAGACCGCAGGCTTCTTTTTCCTTTTTTTCAAAGGCTTTTTTGAGTGACGGAGTTCCCCCGCCACTTTCGTAACTTAGACCAATTCTCTTTATAAGCTTAGCTGAGTTTTTATCTCGATCCAAAGATTCTCCGCATTGACAAGAATGCCAGCGCTCCGACAATTCTTTCGGTACTTTGTTGAGGCAATTCCAGCAATGTTGAGAAGTTCCTCTTGGAGAGACAAACAAAATGCTTTTACCCAATTTCCAGGCGACATATTTTAGGACGCTGGCGAATTGCCCATGAGCAGCATCAAGCATGGATTTATTCAAGCCACTTTTAGCTGACTGACCGTTCGGCAAATAAACCAAATTACCATTTTCAACATCTGTCTTGGGCTTGGCACGTCTAGTTAAATTTTTGACACTCAAGTCTTCAACAACTAAAACCTCACATTTACCGAATAGCTCATGTGCAGTTTTAAACTGAAAATCTAATCGGGATCTAGCTACAAACTGATGGAGTTGGGAAATCTTGTCCTTGATAATCTTCCAAGGCTTAGAACCCTTGACTCTATTAGCTAACTTCGCTTGAAGTTTTGCCAATTTCTGGGCCGACTTCCTCAAAAACCTAGGATTCTCAACTCTCTCGCCATTGGAAAGATAGACGTAGTTAGTGATTCCCATATCGATGCCAACAGTATTTTCGACCGTCGGTTGAATTTCTGCAACCGTTACGGGAACTGTTTTATCTTCTAGCGTTAGGGAGATATACCACCCATCAGCTTCTCTGATAACTGTTCCCGTCTTAACTGTGAACCTTGTTGGTATTGGACGGTGGAAAACCATAGGTACTTGACCTATTTTTGCGAGGTCAATACAAATCCTATTTTGCTCGTCCTTGACAAGATCAAGATTGTCTAGTTGAGGATAAGTGAAAGATTTGTAGTAATGAAGCCCTTTGAATCTGGGCTTGCCTCTACGATTGCCATTTTTATCGGGCGTGGTGAAATTTGAAAAGGAAGTTTCCACTCTGTTGACGACATCTTGCAAAACCTGAGAGTCCAACACTTTATAATCAGGAAATAGCTTTTTTGTGTTTTTCAGGTCAGCCAGTTGTATGGTTTGCCACTGTACATATCCGCCTTCAATGTTCGAGAAAACGTCACCTTTCCTGGTCAAAGGATTGCCTGACTCATCCTTTTTTCTACCATCCCTAGTTTGCACTCTCGTCAAAGGAATATTTTGATAAATTTCCTCAATCGGGACTATCGAAACAATCAAGGGGCAGGCGTTGATAGGTGTTCTCGTGGCTTCCCACCACCTAAATCTATCGCCAAGTCGGTAGTTGTACTGCCGACGACAGAGCTCTAGGTGAGCCACCATCGTTGTTAGTTGGGCTTTTGTGGGTTTGAGGCGGTATTTGTAAGTGAGTTGCATTTTTTAACTTCCTTTTTTCGACCTTTGCATAGTATAGTTTGTGTATGTCCAAAATGCCACACCAAAACTTACCATTTCAACACTTAGGAAGTACATCGAAAATCAAGATACTTCCGAAGATTAATTCATAGTGGCTAAGTCTAATTGTCGGTTTCCGTCCCTCCACCCGACGCTTCTGGACATCACGGTCGGTAATTCCCAACGGGGTACTTCGCGCAGCGCTCAGATGTGTCCCCTCTAAATATACCGAGGGACTTCCCGGCTGGTAGTTCAAACAAATTGAAAAATTTATATTTTTTCCCAAATATCCTTGACTTATTTTTTTATATGTGATAATGATTTTTTTAAAACTCTTGTCGATTGGCGGCTGCAGGAGGGTCAACCCTGTAAGTTTTGGGGAGCAGTTAATGGTTTACCTAGAATTTTCAGGCAGGGACGATCGCCCGATCGGTAGAATTTCACATCCCGGAGGCTGGGTTTCCCCACAAAGCCCGTGAAGTTGGGCAATACGCTCAAAGAGCGAAGGATGCTTAACTCGGTATTGAGGAATCAAAGCTAAAGCACTCAGCAGGGCGACAGCAGCAAGCAATATCTGCCATGCTCAAGGCATCGCCTACCAAAAAACTAGCACCATCCTACCAGCGACGGTGCAATAGGTTTAAAGCAGAACTCATGCTTAACAGAAGTTAGTTTTGTCGAGGCAGGGTTAATACCGAACTGGCAGGGGGCCAATTGAATCACTAAACTGGCTCAAAACAGACGGGTAGATTTGCTTGCCGGCACCGGCGCGAAACTCGTAGTCAACAAATCGAGTAGCCATGCCGATGCTGTCATCGAGCAAATCTGCGACGAGCATCCAAGGCTCAGCTTGCTTTCCTATCCTCTGCGAGCCACAGTGGCGGGGAAGGAAAGCGAGACTCGATCGAGTGCAAAATTTTCGTCGAGTCTGCGAGATCCTCCGGTTAATATTCAGTTGAGGCAGCAGCACTGGCAATGTCCTCAAACATCCTGTCACAGGCTTGAGTTTCAAAACGTGCAGGCCGGGAGTCAAATTTTCAACTTCAAAGGGGATGCCCTTGTAACCCACCGCTAAGCGGACTTTGCTGCTGTAAGGGGATGTACGGAACTGTAGTAAAAGCATCCGACTACAACTAAGACCCAACTTGAGACCTAGACCTCTGAGATGAAAAAATGCGAGGAGCGAACGATTTTTCACCTGGAGGCTAGGCTCGTTGGGCAAACACTCTCGGATCGCCCTAGTTAGGGAGACTTTTTAGGAGTAGGGGCAGGGGTAGTAGTTGCACCAGCCCCAGGAGTGGCTTTTGGAGATGCAGAAGAAGCCGGGGGAGTAGTAGTAGTAGTGCCAGTGCCACCAGTGCCGCCCGGAGAGGGGCTAGGGGAGCTGGGGCTGGTGGTTTCTCCTCCGCAGGCGCCGAGGGCGACTGCCAAGCCCACTACCAAAGTCAAACGAATTAATCCCTTGTTCATAAAAACTCCTTAACATTGAAAACCCATCGCAAGGAAGGGAATAGTGTACTTGAGAAACAATGCTGGCACGAATAGCTCAACGATTCGCTCGTTGATTACAATACTGCATTTATTAATAAATTTCACATAGATTATCGCTAACCAGCAAAGATTTCTTTTTTTTGGCAAATCCTGAAGTCAAAGAGACCAGTGGTAGGATGGGTTGGTTGGCTTGTGAGGTATCCTTGGTAAGGATAACCGATCGAACGCAGATAGCCACTACTGGCGCTCTGGGAGACAAAAAACTCTTAACCTCAATCAAGCTGAAGCTACCACACTTTACGTATTGGTGAACTTTATGACCGCTGCTATCAGATCCCCGGATTCTCCCCGCTCCCGATCGACCCGCAAGCCCGCTGCTGGAGCTGCCAAAAGCAAAGTTACTTCTATTGCGCGAGCTAGGCGGGCGAAGACAGGGCCGGTATTGCCCAACTACTCGCCAGCCGACGAACAGGCGATTGCTCGATCGTCCGCATCAGTGCTGAAAGTCTTGCCCAATCGCCTGCAGCAGCCCGTGTGGTTGCGATCGCTCCTGCAAGCACAGCGCGCCTCCTCAGTGGTAGCAGTTATGCTTTTGGGCGGTGCTCTGAGTCTCTACGGCTTGACCGTTTACGGCGAGCAGCGCTGGAGTCAGGAGTATCAAAAACTGGAAACTCTGCGCCTCCGGGAACAGCAATTGAGTGCTTCTAGCGAAGTCTTGAAACACCAACTTGCTAAAGAAGCCCAAAATCCCGAAACCGGTTTGGCTCCGCAGAATCCTGGGGACACGATTTTCTTGCAGCCTGCCCCTGAAACTCGATCGCCCGTTGCGGCACCAAATTCTGAGCCCGCTCTCCAGAATCGAGCCGGTGTGGAAACACCCCTGGGCTATTAAACCTGTGTCAAAGCGGAGAGCGCCCTCCGGGCCTGAGTGTCCGAGGGCCTGAAAATTTGAGGATCTAATTTCCTTTTTGACTTTTTTCCAAGTCGCGATCGATTTTCAGCTTCCCACCGGAAGTTACAGATTAAAAATAATTAAGACCACTTCAAAAAACAGAATGCAACTTTAGGTGTGATCCAAACCCTGATAGGGACTGCTCATTCCCAAGTCGTGAATTTTATATTTTAAGATTTAAGTTATAAATTATCAATTCTACAACGCTCTAACTTGCTATTGAATTTTTAATGCCATGAGCTACGACCCCCGTTTTGACCGCTACAGATCGCCGAATTTCAAACGCACAAAACAGGCGGGCGATTCCCTACGGGATAGCTTCGCCGCGCGTACTGGGTGGAAAAAATCAGCCAAACCTAGAGATTCCGGCAGTTTCGGCCGATCGCCACAACAGACGGCTGCATCTTGGGGGCGACCAGTGGAGCGTTTAAAGCGCAGCAAGTTCCGTTTGTGGGCGGTGTGGGCGGTGTTGATGCTGGGGGGGCTGGGGCTGGCTATGAATTTGTTTTATTTGCAGGTGACGCGAGCTCCGGCGCTGCGTAAACAGGCTCTTCAGCAGCAAACTCTCAAAACGAAGCCGTTTGTACCGAGACGCCCGATAATTGACCGCGCCGGAAATGTTTTGGCGATCGACAGACAGGTGTACACGCTCTACGCTCACCCGAAGTTGTTTAACCACTCGAAGGCGGAAATTGCGGCTAAGTTGGCTCCGATGCTGGCGATCGAACTGACTCCGGGCACTACGTCGGAAACTGAACTGATACGCAGGTTTAATCTTGCTGAAAGCGGTATTACAATTGCGGAGTCTCTACCTCAAGAGGTTGCCGATCGCGTCGCTGGGATGCAAATTAAAGAGAGTCTGGTGGATGGCTTGGAGTTGCTGCGTCAGCAGCAGCGTTTTTACCCGCAGCAGGAGTTGGCGGCGGATATCCTCGGTTATGTGGACGGGGAACGGAAGGGACAAGCCGGGGTGGAATACAGCCAGCAGAATTTGTTGGAACGATCGATGCCGTCGATTCAGTTTAGCAGGTCGAGCAATGGGAATTGGGTTCCCGATCGGCTGACGGCGGGATTTGTGCAGCTTGATGACTTGAAATTGCAATTGACGATCGACAGTCGCTTGCAGCGGGCGGCCCGAAGTGCCCTCAAGGAAAAAATGAAGCAACACGATGCGAAGCGGGGCACAGTGATTGTGATGGATGCCCGTAACGGGGAATTGCTGTCAGTTGTGGCGGAACCTTCTTATGACCCGAATCAATATTTTAATTTCGATTTGTCGCGCTATAAAAATTGGGCTGTAACTGATGTTTATGAGCCTGGTTCGACTTTTAAAGCGATTAATGTGGCGATCGCTCTGGAAGCGGGTGCGGTGAAACCTAATACTGTGTTTAACGATGAAGGTCGGATTTACATGAATCCCTGGACTATCCAAAATTCCGATTACCAAAGAGCAGGAGCGCGTGGCCCTTCGACTGTTACTGAGATTTTGAAACATTCTAGTAATGTGGGGATGGTGCACATTATGAGAACCATGAAACCTTCTCTTTACTATCAAGCTTTAGAAAAACTCGGACTCGGACAAACTGCGGGAACTGATTTGCCTTTTGAAGTAACCAGCCAGCTTAAAAATCGAGAGCAATTTATTAATTCTCCTGTGGAAGTTGCTACTACGGCTTTTGGGCAAGGTTTTTCGATTACTCCGATGCAGTTGGTGCAGCTTAACGGAGCTTTGGCTAATGGTGGCAAGTTGGTGACTCCTCACGTTGTGCGGGGACTTTTTGATAGGGAAGGTGAAGCTTATTGGAAGCTTCCGAGGCCGATTCCTAAGCAGGTTTTTTCACCGGAAACTACTAAGCAGGTGTTAGAAATGATGGAAACTGTGGTTGATGGTGGTACGGGGAAAGCTGCACAAATTCCTGGGTATCGGATTGCTGGAAAAACGGGCACGGCTCAAAAAGCTAATGCTGGTGGGGGTTATTCTGACAAGGCGATTATTACTAGCTTTGTGGGGATCATGCCTGTGGAGGCTCCTCGGTATGTGGTTTTGGCGGTGATTGATGAGCCGAAGGAGGGTTCTTCGGGGGGTACGGTGGCGGCGCCGATTGTGGAGTCGGTGATGGAGGCGCTGATTTCTATTGAGAAAATTGCGCCGAGTAAGAAGTAGTTGATTATACAGCATATTCGGTGGTTGATGAAGTACAGTAGTCGCTATATTTATGTGGTGTGATTTTAATATGTAGGGTGCGGATCTGCGACCTTTTAAATAGAACTTGCAGATTGACGGGTGTATCCGCACCTTACTTAGGAATGAGAATTAAATAACTTCCACTCTTGAAAGTGGGATGGGCGTCCCGCCCGGCCAAAAAGGACGGGCGGGACGCCCAACCC
>NZ_JAUBTV010000119.1:0-17388 GCF_036705145.1 Microcoleus sp. B5-D4
GGCGGGACGCCCATCCCACTTTCAAGAGTGGAAGTTATTTAATTCTCATTCCTTAGTAAAATATCTTTCCGGTTAAAAGTTAAAGCCAGTGCGAAGCAACCAAACCCATTGAGTGTCGTTGCGACTGTCATTCTCAGGATTAACAACGACCCAAGCAGCAGGGGTGATAGAAATGTTGTCGTTGACCTGAAAGCGATAGAAGGCTTCAATGTGATAGGAAGTATCTCGCTCGCGGCGCACATTACTGCTCGTCACGCGACCTGGTAAACCCACTAAAATCCCCGGTAGATTGCCTTCACCTCCCACATCTGGGAAACTTATCCCGATCGCTGCATACACAATATCGGCGCGATCTTTGCCGTCAACATTTAACAAAACCACGCCACCTCTACCATCAGAAACGCTGCTAACACCGGAATTTTCGGCATTGGCGCGAGTATAAACGCCCCAACCGTGAACTTGCAACCGGGGAGCAAGGCGGTAGAATCCTTGTACGCCTACAGAATCGCTGGATGTAGCAATATTGTCCCCAAAGGGTCGCGCAGCCAGAAAACTGCCCGTACCGCCTGTGAGATCGGCTTTACCGCTTGGTGCAAAGGTACGAGAATAGGCTACGCCAATGGCTCCGCGATCGCCCCGGTAGGCAAGCTGAACCAAAGCATTGTAGGAACCGTTGAATAAACCGTTACTTTGCTGCGAGAGATTGGGATTGCCGGCAACATAGCCCACAGTCAGGGTGAGGTTTTTGACGATCGTCCAGTTGACAGCAGCACCGCCACCTCCCCGGCGGTAGAGGGGATTGTATTGTCCGAACTTCGAGGGAATTCCCTCACTATCGCTGGCGATCGTGGGAGGAGTCAGCAAATCCGTAATATCGGGATACCCGACACCTGTGGGGCCGACGGTCAGCGCCAGATTAGAGGTCAGCGGGGTCACATACAATACGTGAGGGACGGTGATTGTGTTATCGACATTGCCATCAAAGTTCAAGGCCGTCATATTTGTACCCGTCTCATCGGCAATCCTCCTGCCCAAGTTGCCGAATTCCAAACGGGTTCTGAGCATATCGCGACCGGTGAAGCTGGTTTCAAAATTTAATCGCCCCCGGTTGGCAACAATAGTGTTGGTGCGATCGCGCGAATCCCCAACACTGTTACCGGAGGTATCTGTTACCACCACAATAATTTCCGCATTCAGCTTCGTCGTAGTCGAGAACTGATTCGCTTCTAGTTCGGCTGTGCGTGCATCAAGAGTATCGACTCGACCCCGCAACACCGATAATTCAGTGGCAAATTCTGCTTGCAGCTTTTGGACGATCGCTAAATCTTCCCCAGTAATCTGGTTGGTTGTTCCTGCGGCAATTAGTTCGCTGACTCGATCGAGACAGCTATTCAATCCTGCTGCAAATTCGTACCGCGTCAGCGCTCGGTTTCCTCTGTAGGTACCGTCAGGATAACCAACAATGCAGCCGTAGCGTTCTACTAGAGATTGCAGCGCCTGAAACGCCCAGTCAGTGGGTTTTACATCCGAGAGTTGAGAGACAGAATTCACCTGCGCGAAGGGTTTTTCTGTCAAGGTATTTAACGGTTCAGGAGCAACTGAGCTATCAATTGGTGCAGCAAAAGTTGGGAATGATGTTAGTAGAAATAGAGCAGGTGAACCCAGGATAAAAGCAGTAATTAGGTGATAAAAATGCTGGATCTGCATAGGACAAAGCTCCACATAAAAACCGATATTGCATCATTCTCAAGAACGGGCAAGATGCCCGTTCCACAAGAAAATTTACTCTTTGTGGAACGGGCATCTTGCCCGTTCCTAAACAAGTAATTGAGACTGGATGTGCATAGGACAAAGCTCCGCATAAAGACCCGATCTTGCATCATTCTCAAGAACGGGCATCTTGCCCGTTCCACAAGAAAATTTACTCTTTGTGGAACGGGCATCTTGCCCGTTCCTAAACAAGTAATTGAGAAAGGTGCAATATCTCAGTTACATCCGTTAAATTCGTTACAGAATCCTTTGCCGAACTTCCTTCTTCCTTTTCCCCCTTGGGGGGGCAGGGGAGGGTTGGCTTCCCCTACGCTGCACTTGAACCGGTGCGAACTTTGTCGATCGTCACTGCAATAATTATCACCAAACCTTTCACAACTAACTGCCAGAAGAAAGACACGTTCATGAGAGTTAGTCCATTATTGAGCAGGGCAATAATTAAAGCCCCCAGCAAAGTACCCCAAATAGTGCCAATCCCACCTGTGAAACTCGTTCCTCCCAAAATTACAGCAGCGATCGCATCTAATTCGTAGCCTTGCCCCAACATCCCCGTCGCACTATAGAGGCGCGACGCGCTCATAATTCCACCTAAACCAGCAAGCAACCCACTCACGCCATAGACAAATAACAGCACCCGACTCACCTTAATACCTGTCAATCGTGCTGCCCGAATGTTGCCACCCACGGCGTAAATATGCCTTCCGAGAACAGTCCGCCGCAAAACAAACCAACTCGCTAAAACGGCGAGGAAAGCGATAACAACCAACCAGGGAATTGGGCCCAGATAATTGTTGCCTACCCAAGCAAAATTCAGATTTCTATTGATAACGGTAGTGCCGTTAGCTACTAAATAAGCAACTCCCCGCAAAGCTGTGTAAGAACCGAGGGTGACGATGAACGGAGGCAAACCTAAATAGGCAACTAGCGAGCCGTTAAGCAATCCCAAAAAGACTCCGGCTATTAACGCAGCCGGTACAGCAAACCAACCCAGACCTGGAACTAAAGAAACCAGCACCCCGACAACTGCCGTCACGCCCAAAATTGACCCGACTGAAAGGTCAATTCCGCCCGTCAAAATCACAAAAGTCATGCCAGTAGCAAGGACAATATTGATCGATGCTTGCCGAATGACATTAATCAAATTTCCTACTGAAAGAAAGTTGGGCGTTACCAGGGAAAAAATGATACAGATACCAACCAAAATCGGCAGGATACCGGCAACTTGGATAAAATTTCTCCAAGCTTGAGCTTTACTGCCTTTTTGCCGATCGCTCGCTGAACTTCTGCTGGTTTTTGTTTGCGTTTGACTCATGATTTTACTACCTCTTTTGCACCAGTGGCATAAGCCATAATGTTTTCTTGCGTAATCTTTTCCCCAGTCGCTCCGCCTACTTCACCGACAAGGCTTCCTGCGCGCATCACTAAGACGCGATCGCTCATTCCCACAATTTCCGGCAGTTCGCTGGAAATCATTAAAATAGCTACACCTTTGGCTGCCAAATCGCTAATAATTCGATAAATTTCGCTTTTTGCCCCAATGTCCACACCCCGCGTCGGTTCATCTAGCAAAAGTACCTTTGGGTTGATAGCCAACCAACGGGCTAGCAGCAACTTCTGCTGATTTCCACCAGAAAGATCCATTGCCCTGATGCTCGGACTTGCAAGGCGAATCTGCAAATTATTAATAGCATCATTGACAACTTTCAACAGAAAATTTGAGTTAATAATGCCAGCTTTTGCTTCTCGATCGAGGACATTCATGGTGATATTCTCACCCGAACTAGCCTCTAAAAAGAGTCCCAGAGCCTTGCGATCTTCTGGCACGTAAGCAATTCCGGCGGCCATTGCTTCATCGGGTGTCGAGACATTGAGATCACGACCTTCCAGTTTTATTTCACCGCTTACCTTCCGATCCGCACCAAAAATCAGGCGGGCAAGTTCTGTTCTCCCCGCGCCAACTAAACCCGCTAAACCCAGAATTTCGCCCGCATAAAGTTGAAAAGTGGCAGGCTTTACTTTGTGGCCGTCGCTTAAATTTGTTACCTCAAGAACAACTGCACCCGGTGTTATTTGATGCTTGTGTTCGTACAAATCCTGTAAAGAACGACCCACCATCATTTCCACCAGGCGTTCTGCCGAAATTTCGTGCTTTTCCAGAGAGCCAATATACCCGCCATCTCGGATGACGCTCACGCGATCGGCAAGGGCATAAATTTCGGCCATCCTGTGGCTGATATAAATAATAGCAATGCCCTCCTGCCGCAAGCGGCGAACGACTTCAAAAAGCTTATCTGTTTCGCGGTCTGAAAGCGCGGCCGTCGGCTCGTCCATCACTAAAATTCGGCTATTGTGTTTGAGTGCCCTAGCTATTTCTACTTGCTGCTGTTCGGCAATTGAAAGTGTCGAAACCAGGTCTCCCGCCTCAAAATTTGCATCAAGGTTTTTCAAGACCTCAGATGCCTTGCGTCGCATTTCATCTTGGTCTAAAAATGTACCTCCTTTCTTCAGCTCGCTGCCCATAAAAATGTTTTCAGCAACTGTCAGATTGGGGGCGAGATTGAGTTCTTGATAAATAATCGCTATGCCTAAATCTCTGGCTTGAGCGGGGTCTGTCATCTTAACAGCTTGACCGTCAATTTTGATTTCGCCTGCATCGGCTATGTAGGCTCCTGCCAGAATTTTCATCAGGGTACTTTTGCCCGCACCGTTTTCCCCCATGAGGGCGTGGACTTCGCCTGGGTAAACGGTGATATTTACATCGTGCAAGGCTACAAAACCGTTAAAGGTTTTTTTAATTCCTTGCATTTCGAGGACGGGCTTAGTTTTAATTGAATCTTGAGTGCTATTTACCATCGTAAATACCGTAAGAAAATCTGCTTGACTATTAAACTTAGATCCCCCCTAGCCCCCCTTAAGAAGGGGGGGACAAGATTCTTCTCAAAGTCCCCCGACTATCAGGGGGATTTAGGGGGATCTAGACTCGGCTAAAAACGGGATTCCTCAAGGGTTTTAGTCTTAACTTGACACGAAGAAGGTCACTCACTTGTCCAGCCTTTATGTTGATTGACGTTTTCGCGGGTAATCAGCGCGACTGGAATCAGAATGTTTGGATTGGCTGGCTTTTTGCCTTTGAGAATGTCGTTACCGACTTCAACGGCTTTGGCTGCCATGCGAAATGGATCTTGAGCTGCTGTAGCCACAAATAAACTGTTGTTCTGCTTGAGTGCATCTAAAGCTTCAGGTGCACCATCGACTCCAACAATAAAGAACTCGCTTCTTTGTGCTTGTTTGGCTGCTAATTCTGCACCAATGGCACAGGGGTCATTAATTGCAAAAACAGCATCAATTTTCGGGAAGGAAGTAAGCAAATCGCTCATCACTCTCAACCCGCCATCGCGGCTGCCTTCAGCGTTCTGATCTTTGGAAAGAACCTTGAGGTTGGGATATTTGGAGAAGACACTTTGGCAACCCTGAACTCGCTCGACGACTGAAGCGACGGGAGGCCCGTTGATAATCACAACGCTGCCTTTTCCTTGCAAGCGATCGGCTATATATTGACAGCTTACTTCGCCAGCTTGCACGTTATTTGAAGTAACTGTCGCATCAACGCCTCCCTCGGCGGCGGTATCAACTGCAATTATCGGAATTCCGGCTTGCTTGGCTTTTTCAACAGCGGGGGCAATGCCTTTGGTGTCCGCAGCATTGAGTACAATCATGCTGACATTAGAGGCAATAAAGTTTTCGATTTGATTAAATTGCTGATTTAAATCGTCGCCGCTGGAAACGAGAGTTGTCCTCACGTTTGCACCGCCGATTTTCTTGGCTGCGGCCTCAGCACCCTTGCCAACTTGTACGAAGAATGGATTGCCGAGGTCACGGACTGCTACAGCAACTGATGAAAGTTCGGAGCTGCTTGGTTGTATACTGTTTTGAGCGTTCTGGGAAGCTGCGGTGCAACTTGCTAGAGTGCTGCTGAGTAGACTAAAAAGACTGAGTGCGATCGTTACTCGTTTCACCTCAAACTCCAATGAATTCTCGTTTTGAGAGAGTCACTCGTAAATATGACGTGGCCAACCTAACATTAGCTTTGGTCAGGTTTAAGCTCGAATACTTAATGTTTTAGGGGTCTGCTTTTCTTCGTACATTATTGTACGATACCTTGTTTTTTTTCTGCTCGTAAAACTTTCTGGCTCGGCTCGTTAGACTGCTTTTGGAAACAGAAAAGATACGAATATCCAGTATCGCTCCTCGCTGCTCCAGAAATCAACGATGCTTGAATTTTTTAAATGCTTTATGAGCATTAAAATTTTCCCCTGGCGAGAAAGTTTTAGCAGAATATTTTCAACAAAATATTTCAGAAATTGCTTGTAAAACCTGGTCGAGTCATATTGAATTTAACTCTCTATGTTTGCTGATGATAACAGTTAAAAACAGCCTCGCTATCTATCTTTGGATAGACCATACTTTTACCAAAAACTAAAGATGCGATCGCCTCAATCGGCACCGATATGATAATCCTCGGTCTGGTCGGACGCGCCGCGCCAACTCAATAAATCTTAAATTTTGCTTGGGGTAGGATAGTGTAAAAAATCATTAAGTTTACCGTTAATAACGGTAGCTCATAGTAAACTGAAAGCAAAGCTTCGCGCTCACCCATGCAGCCCGTTAAAAAGCCCTAGTTAGAAAGCAGAGCGCCGCTCAAAACCAACGGTGAGAGTAGGCAAGTCAAATATTTGCCTGTAAAACCTGCAATTACAGTCATCAGGGCATGGTTTAAAAGCTCTGGATAATGGCGATACCCGGATTGGCAAAATCACTATAGCAATCATTGCAGGAGTCGTAAATTTTTTACCTCACCCCAACCCTCCCCGAACTCGCTCGCTTGGGAGTAAGAAATTCAGAGATGATGCGAGGATTGCTATATACTGCAATAATTGTCTGCGCTGTCAATGCCTAAATCTGAGATGCGATCGACAAATCACCTATTCTGTTTCCTAGAAATATTTGCCAGCGAAGGCGGCATTCAATCCTACGTTAAAGACATTTTTAAAGCTTACCTGTCCATAACCGCAGGGACAAACTCGCCGCCGCAAGCTGAAGTTTTGCTGTTGCGAGATTCCCCAGACTGCAACAATCCTTACGAATCAAAAAATCTGAAATTTTATTACCTCAAAACCGAGAAGCCCTGGTTGGGCCGTCTTAAATTTGCTACAGTATTACTAACTCGCTTGCTGCAAAAACGACCACAGCGGGTTTTTTGCGGTCACATCAAACTCGCACCGCTAATTCAAACTTTATGCCAGCCGCTGCGAATTCCCTACACAATTTTAACTTATGGCAAGGAAGTTTGGGAACCGCTTGATCCCAAATATCAAACAGCAATGAGACAAGCTGAGAGTATTTGGACTATTAGCAGGTACACGCGGGATTCCCTACGGGATAGCTTCGCCGCGCGTACTTGCGAAATTAACAACTTAAATCCCGAAAAATTCCAAATAGTGCCTTGTACTGTAGATGAAAATATATTTACCACTGGGCCCAAGCCACAGGATTTATTAGAGAAGTACAATTTGGTTGGTGCTAAAATATTGATGACTGTAGCCAGATTGCGATCGACGGATATTTACAAAGGTGTCGATGTCACAATTCAAGCTTTGCCGCAAATAGCAAAAACTTTTCCGAATGTGAAATACTTAGTTATTGGCAGAGGAGACGATCGACCTAGATTAGCCAAACTCGCTGATGATTTGGGAGTTGCCGAAAGAGTAATATTTGCGGGTTTTGTACCGACAGAAAATTTAGCAGCACATTACCAGTTGGCCGATGCTTATGTAATGCCCTCCCAGGAAGGGTTCGGTATAGTTTATTTGGAAGCGCTGGCTTGCGGAGTACCCGTACTGGCGGGAGACGCGGACGGGTCGGCAGATCCGCTGCAAGATGGTAAACTGGGATGGCGAGTTCCTCACCGAGATTCGGCAGCAGTAGCGGTTGCTTGTGTAGAAATGCTGCGAGGGGAGGATAAAAGGTGCGATCGCCACTGGTTGAGGGAACAAACCCTCGCAAGATTTAGTTTTGAATCCCTTTGTCAATCCTTACAAGGAATTTTTCAACCCTCTGACTCAGATAAACTTATGCCGTAGAGAGCGGTTTCTGGGTGTACAATGGGAAAATTAACTCGATCGACCGCCTGAATTTCTGAGTAGGATAGAGTTATGCCTACCTGCAAAGACACCCAAGGAGACCACCGTGAACCAAGGCACCCCCAAAATATCTTTCAAGCTACCCCGTATTAGTAATTGGCTGATACTGCTGGGCATCGCGTGTTTGTTGGTGTCAATTGGTTTGGGTTGGGTAGTTAAATCATTGTTGATTGTAGTAGCTTTTTTGCTGCTGACACCTGTAGTCGCATTTTTCGCGCTTCAGTGGTGGCTGAAACGCAATTTAATTGAAGATAAGTGTCCAGTTTGTCAATACGAGTTTACAGCTTTAAATCAAACTCAGTGTCAGTGTGCTAACTGCGGCGAACCTCTGAAAATAGAGGAAGGTCATTTTAGTCGCTTGACACCGCCCGGTACGATCGATGTTACCGCAGTTGAAGTATCATCGGTTCAACAGTTAGAAGAGTGAAATACCTAGCACTGACCTTCGGTGAGCGTGTAGGCTTCGTGTATCATCTGCCATTGCTCTGTTGGGTATCCCATTACTGGGTATTCGTCACCTAAGACGATCCGAGTCTTACACGGCATAAGAAAGCTTTGCAGCCTTTATCCCCTTCGTAGGAGAATCCACGCAGAAGTCCTGTTTCCCAAGACCAAAAAACCTTTCTTCGTACAGCAAACATGGCTTATTTTTTACGGCAGGGCGTTACCTTTCCAACCAGCGGTCTGCTCTTTCCCCCTTTCTCTCGCTAGTTCCCTTGGTAAGCATACTACTGCTACTGTGACCTTTTGTTTACAGCCGAGTGGGTGGGTCGCAACCATTTATATCTTACACCTTTTTGTTAGAAAATTCGGGAATTCTCGATTTTTTTCATACACTTTGCTCGGCTTATATCCCGGCGCTAAATGGAGTACCATTATAGCGGGGGAATTACGCCGATTGAGTTAAACGATTTTGGATTTTAGATTTTGGATTTTGGATTTTGGTTGGATTGAATAATTGAAGAATTCAAGAATTCTTGACTGTTAACTGCTAACTGTTACCAATTCCGAATTTCCGATGCCCGATACTTCGACTCCGCTCAGTATAAGTACCCAATTCGCAGTTCCGCATTGCCAAAATTACTTTTCTAGACGCACTGCGTACCACTGCAAAAATTTTCCAGGCCCGACATCTAATTCACAATAAGTATCAATCAAATACTTGGCTTGAGCTTCCACGCCAGATATTTTATTCACGTCCTGCGGCAAATCTTCGTGTTCCTCGGCTAACACGGCTTTCAGCTTTTCTAACAGTTCCGCCGCAGTCAAAAACTGCTCTGGCTGGTTTGTTTCTAAAACCACAAATGTGTCTTCGTCATACAGTGACATAGTTTCAAAGGTTGAGGTTAATTATTTCTAAAGTTTCGTACACTTAAGCAATCGAAAGTATAAACTCTTAATTACAATTTTTCAGGCCGGGCTCGATCGTGTTACAATAGTACAACATCAGAATTCCTAGCGGATTACCGTTATTAACTTACTTGTTAACTTAGTTGTTAACCGAGTTGTCAACAGATCCGACACAGCATTTCTGAGGAGATTTGTCAAGTGCAAATTTGTCAAGTGTCAAATTGTCAAGAAATATTCGATCGGCTGTATCTAATTATAACTGGCACTATACATTCCCATGATCACATCTTCCACTTCAACCCCTGTTGCGCGCAAGCCCTCTAAATCAGAAGGTCTCAAAGAACGCAGCAACTATTTACGAGAACCCGTTGCGACTGAACTGTTACAAGAAACAACCCACTTCACCGAAGAGGGGCTTCAGATTCTCAAATTTCACGGCTCGTACCAGCAAGACAACCGCGACAATCGAGTTAAAGGACAAGAAAAAGACTATCAGTTCATGCTCCGCACCCGCAATCCCGGCGGGTTCACTCCGCCGCAATTATACCTAGCCTTAGACAAGCTATCTGAAGAATACGGCAACCACACGCTCCGCATCACAACGCGCCAAGGTTTCCAACTTCACGGCGTGTTGAAAAAAAATCTTAAAGCAGTGTTTTCCTCAATTATTAAAAATATGGGGTCAACCTTGGGAGCTTGCGGCGACTTGAACCGCAACATCATGGCACCTCCAGCACCATACAAAAATCGCCCCGAATACCAGTATGCGCTGCAATACGCTAACAATGTCGCCGATTTGCTGACACCGCAAACCGGTGCTTATTATGAACTTTGGTTGGACGGCGAAAAAGCTGTTTCGGCCGAGGAAGACCCAGCAGTGAAGGCCGCCAGACAGAAAAACGGCAACGGCACAATCTTTAGCGACGACAAAGAAGAACCGATTTACGGCAGCCATTATATGCCGCGCAAGTTCAAGTGCTCCGTTACCGTGCCGGGAGACAATTCAATTGACTTGTACTCTCAGGATTTGAGCTTGGTGGTAATTACCAATGAAGCTGGGGAATTGCAAGGTTTTGACGTGTTTGCTGGCGGCGGTTTGGGCCGAACTCACAACAAAGAAGAGACTTTTGCGCGGGTTGCGGATGAGATTTGCTATGTTGCCAAGGATGATGTTTACGATTTGGTCAAGGCAATTGTAGCAACCCAAAGAGATTTTGGCGATCGCACAGACAGACGGCACGCGCGGCTGAAGTACCTGATTAACGACAAAGGCGTACAGTGGTTCCGCGAAAAAGTAGCCGAATATTTTGGCAAGCCGCTAGAAGCCTTTAAACCGCTGCCTGAGTGGAAGTATTTTGATTTCTTGGGCTGGCACGAACAAGGAGACGGCAAGTTGTTTGTCGGCATTTCCGTGGATAATGGCCGGATTAAGGATGAAGGTTCATTTCAGCTAAAAACGGCTTTGCGGGAAATCGTGCAGAAGTACAACTTGCCGATACTGGCGACGCCGCACCAAAACGTGCTGATTTACGATGTTTCGCCGGATACCAAACAGGAAATTCAGGGAATACTCGATCGATGCGGCATTCAGCGGGAAACTGCGATCGACCCATTGGTGCGCTATGGGATGGCGTGTCCAGCAATGCCGACTTGCGGGCTGGCGATTACCGAATCTGAGCGCGTGATGCCGAGCATTTTAGAGCGGATTCGCGCACTTTTAACCAAAGTGGGCTTGGCAGACGAGCATTTGGTGGTGCGGATGACTGGTTGCCCAAATGGATGCGCCCGTCCTTATATGGCAGAATTGGGGTTTGTCGGGAGTTCCCCGGAATCCTACCAGATTTGGCTGGGCGGTTCTCCAGAACAAACGCGGCTGGCAAAACCCATTGAGGAAAAGCTGCACGTCAAGGATTTTGAAGCTTTTCTGGAGCCGATTTTTGTTTATTTCAAGCAAAAACGGCAACTGAGCGAGAGTTTTGGCAATTTTTGCGATCGCGTCGGGTTAGAATCTATCCGTCAATTTGTAACCAACTACCAATCTGCTGACTCGATGACAACTGAGATTAATGAATTAGAAGTTACATCTAGTAACGACGATGCAAATGAGACTGCCACTGCTGGCGGTGGCAAAGTCCGCCGTCGAATTAGCGTCCGCGATGAAATCTACAACGAGCTCAAGGAAGAAGCAGCCCGTCAGGGCAAGCCGATCACGCAGCTAGCTACAGAAGCGATTTCCACTTATTTAAAGAAGATTAAGGAGGAAGGATAAGCCGATTTTCGATTGTATTCAATAGACTTCTGGCAAAAGTAATATAAAGGCAGAGCATTTGCAGAAAAAAACGTGAATTTGTAAAATAATTCCGGTTGTAGATGCTTTGCCTTTATTGTTTTTTGAACAGTTGAAACCCCGCCTACCTATCCCCTCTCATGCTCTCTTCCTCTGCGTTCTCTGCGCTCTCTGCGGTTAAAGAAAAAAAATCTAATAGAAAAACGAATAATCCCAAATTCAATGCCTCAATTACAAAGATTAGCAATTACTCCCCCTCAAATTTGCGATCGCCAAATCGACTTAACTAGGGAACAACAGCATTATTTAAATCGAGTGCTACGTTTGCAAGCGGGCGATCGATTTATTGCAATGGACGGACGGGGACATTGGTGGTTAGCAGTCCTAGAAGCACGGGAAACCGGGTTATTTGCCTCGATAGCAGAGGAGATTGCTGTGAACAGGGAGCTACCCGTGGAAGTAACTTTGATGGCGGCTTTGCCCAAAGGAAACGGCTTTGACGAGGTTGTGAGACAGGCGACGGAGTTGGGTGTGGCAAGTATTGTGCCCGTAACGAGCGATCGAACTTTGCTCAAACCAAGCGATCAAAAAGTCGATCGGTGGAGAAGAATTGCTGCGGAGGCGGCGGAACAGTCGGAACGTCAATTTGTGCCGACGATTTTAGAGCCTGTTTCGTTTGATGTTGCTGTGAAAGATTGCGGTCAAAAATATCGATATATTTGTGTTGCTCGCGGGGAAAATCGGCATTTGTGGGATTGTTTGTTGGGTAATTTAGAACCCCCCCAGCCCCCCTTGTTAAGGGGGGAGCAAGATGGAGCGACTGGTTTCGATCCCCCCCAGCCCCCCTTAATAAGGGGGGAGGAAGAATTCGATCCCCCCCAGCCCCCCTTAATAAGGGGGGAGCAAGATGGGGAGGAATTAGCGATTGTGATTGCTGTTGGGCCGGAGGGTGGATGGACTGAAGGTGAGGTGCAAAGAGCGATCGAATTGGGTTTTGAAACTGTTTCTTTAGGGAGTAGAATTCTGAGAGCGGTGACAGCTCCGATTGTGGCTTTGTCTTTAGTTGGAGCGGCATTTGAGAAGTGCTAATATCAACAAATAACAAAGAATTCATCAGATAGGTGGGTTGATGGGCAATGAAAATAGAGTTGAGGAAAGGTCGATCGCTCTTTTGGTCGATTCCCTACGGGATAGCTTCGCTTCACGCACTTTTGGCAATTTTTGGTACAACATCAGTTTCTGCACAATCTCCGAGCTTTCCCATTGCTCAACAGATAAATTGCGATCGCCCGCAAGGAGATGTGCAAGTCAGAGCTTGTATTCGGTTGAATTACGAAGCCTCGGATAAACGACTGAACGAGGTTTACAAACAACTGATTTCCCAATTGAGCGGCGAAGAGCGGGCGCTACTTTCCGAAGCACAATTAGGGTGGATTCAGTTAAGAGATAAAACCTGTGAATTTGAAGTTTATAAAAATCGTGGCGGTACCGGTTATCGAGGTTTCCTCAATGAATGTTTGGAGCGCATGACTAAACAGCGCACTGCGGAATTAGAAAAGTATTTAAAACAGAGATAGAATAGGAAATACAGCCTACAATACCTGACAACAATAAAGAGAAACAAGTATTTATGAAAAGCCGATCGCCCTTCCCCCTCACCCTCACCCTCATCTCAGCAATTTTAACCACCATCGTCCCAGCAGTTTTCGCCCAGCGACAGCCATCAGCCAACCAAATCTACATCGATAAAAATTGCCAGCGCAATCAGCAACTACCGCAACTTGAAAGATTTACTATCTTTAGCAGAAACGAATTTACAACTAACGGTCAAAACTATTGGTTCTACGCCGCCCGCTATCTAGACGGAGCCGTGCTTTTCTGTACCTCAAAACCCAACTTCAACCAACCTAAACCTCTAAAAGCAAAACAAATACAATCCCAATTTATTGACAAAATAGTCCGAGATATCAACAACAAAACAGCTTTTATCATCGTAGTCAGAGAAGGAAATGGCCTCGATGTACCCATGACCAATTACGGCTTAGAATTGAGCAATGTCGATCGTCCAAAACTCACATCCCTTTCCCTCCTACAGCAGCGGGGAACCCTCAAAGACGGCGACAAGAGCGAACACACCTTTCAAGGACGCGCAGGTCAATCTATGACGATCGACCTCAAAAGCAGAGCATTCGACCACAACATAACACTGTTCGACACCAGCGGCAAAAATATTGCCCAAAAAACAGGCAACTCCCAGAATCGCCGAGAGTCTCAACTCACCGTAAAATTGCCTAGTAACGGCACTTATAAAATAGTTGTTAAAGGAGGCGATCGTACAAGCAAAGGTACTTACACATTAAGCGTTAATTCCAATCAGCTTTAACTCAATTTAAACCAAGTGCTAAGCAAACTCAAAAACAGGTGTTTCAATCACCCTAATAGGCTTTCTATCTTCCCAAATCATCTTTTGCAACTGTTCCACAGTTTCAGGTGAAAAAAAAGGATCTCCCGTTTCCACACACACTCTAGCAGGAACATTTTCAATAATAATAAACTTACCGTTGATTTCAAGCGTGTAAGTTACCTTTTGTTCCACCATTGTTTCTTTCCAGATATCATATCTATAAGTTAACACAACAGCAAAAATTGTTAACCAGTGGCGAAACCACCCAAACCTCAGCCAAGATAGAAACAACGCCATTCCCCCAACCGCCATGACAGACATCAACCACATAGCCTCCGCCCTCGATGGTAAAGAATACAAACAAGCGGCCCAACTCATCAAACAACTACAAAAAGAATCGCCCGAAAATCCGTGGGTACAATACTATATCGCCCGCTACTACGAACTCACCAACAACCTCGAAAAAGCCCAAACAACCTACAAACAAATACTCCGCGACATCACCAACCCCAAAATCCTCTCCCAGACCCGCCAAGCTATTCAACGGATTGAAACCGCACAACAAAACCTCCGCCAACAAGCCATAGAAACCGCCAAAAACGACCCCAGCAACCTCGAACCAGGACTCCTCATCCTCGAACCCGTGAGTCCCGAAAACAAACCCGCCGCCATTCAAAATATCAGCAGAATATTTAAAATCGACGCCTACACAACCCGGATGCAAATCCAAAGCCGCGGCTGGAGACTCTACAAAACAGGCCCCATTGCCGAACTCCGAATTTATGGTCAAGAAATCCTCAACGCCGGCATTCCCGTATTTTGGGCAACCTTAAGCGATATTCAAAAAATCCAAATCTTCCGAGTGCAACACTTCCAGTCTCTATCTTCCCCAGCCGTTGTTTGCAAAGATAAACTCTCACGACTCGGTGCGATCGAATTCAACTGGTCAGAAGTTACCCAAAGAGTAGAAGGCTTGTTGCCGATGTTCATCGAAGTCATGGACTACTCCCCCAACCGAAGAAAGGAGCAATTTCGCCACAGAGAAATCAGGCAAGATTACGCTCAAATCTGTGACTTACACATTCCCAGCAGAAACTGCATTCTGCGAATTTGCGACCAAAGTTACGAATTCCAACAAGGAGTTGACTTCACCAAAGCTTCGGCTGATCTCCCCACTTCACCGAACCAGAAAAACAAAACATCGAGAGTCAAAAACTCTCAACAGATTCCTCAAAGTACCACCCGAATTAACTGGAATAACTTACTGGAAATATTCGATCGCCAGCTTGACGTTACAGTTTGGTCAGAATTTACGCCCTTTGCCGAGACAGTGCTCGATTACACTAATATGTTGAGCAAGATCGAATCTCATATAGAAGTCGAGCGCAAATCAGAAACTCCTTGGGACTCAGCTTTTCAGCTATACAGCGGATTAGCCTTCCTCAGAAACCCAGAAAATAGGGAATAGAACCAAGAGTTAAAATTAAAAATGAGGAATCCCATTTTTAATTTGTTAACGCCAGCATTGGGAATTATCCCATGCCCAATTCCCTATTATCAATTCCCAATTTCCTATTTCGTTTTCACCTGACGAGCCATTTCCCGGAAATTGTTCATGCTAGGGCCGGGGGTGCGACGACTTCCATTTGGTGTCGGCATTAAATTATTAGGAGCAAAAGTTCGATTCGGTTCAGCTTGACTCGGCACTTTGCCGTTAGTTGCTGCAGCAGTCGGTACCTTCACGGGTTCCGAATTATTAGCAGGAGCGCTAGCGACTGGTTCGTTTTCTTTCTTAGACTTTTTCTCTACCTTAGCCTTCTTAGCAGGTTCTGACTTCTCAGACTTCTCAGACTTAACAGGCTCAACTTTTGTCGGTGCGATCGCCACAGCCTCAGACTTCGCAGGCGCAACTTTTGCTGGTTCCTTCGCTCCCGATTCACCCAAATCTAGGAAATATTCTGACTTTTTCAAGCCCAATAGTCTGCCGAAAAAGCCGAAAATACCGCCGAAGAAATTTTTGATAAAACCAAACATTAGACTTACTCCTTTTGTTCTTTTAGAGAAATTTGTACAAGCTTGTCAACAAAGTTAGATTACGAGCTATGGCAACCTTTGTCTACATTTCTTAATCAAAATTTACATTTTGCTGTATCTAAGCTACCTCATCAAAGCAAATTTTAGGTATAAATACCAGGCTGCTTTGCACTTATTTACAAGTATCGAAAACAACCAAAAACTAATACTTTCAGCCTCTCTCGCTCTAGTTTCTAGAGTAATTCTAGTTGACTAACGTATTTGCGTCGTTTCAGACGTTGAGCTAGCTTATTTTAAAGGGAATATTCTCTAGATAAATTCTAGACAGCACCCCCTAGCGATATTTGCGATCGCTCTGCAGGCCTCAGAGCAAAATCGGGTTTTTCGATTGCAATCGCCATTTTAAATTTTACTTTTTGGGATTTTACGCAAAAAAAAACCCGCTACCTGCGAGTCTTAGCCTGTATTTTCTAGCTTAGCCGCCAATGATAGGCGGCTATTGTTCAAAATGCCAACTCTAACTCAAACTAGCAGGTCAAAGACGTTATTCGAGTTTTTGAACTTTCCGGCACCGATGGCTGATTGAAGTTTAGCAATCTTCTCTTTCAGTATCGTGATTTGAAGTTCGGCGACATCGAGCCGACTTTCTATCGTCTCCGCGCCATCGGCACTAACGCCCTCTCCCTCTGCGAGTAAATCGTTTAGCTCGGTCAAAAACTCTGCCTTAAAAGTCTCTAGGTCAACACTTGAACCTTTGTCAATTAGCTCGTTAAGTCTTTCTGTGACAATGTTTAAATGCCCTTCAATAGCTTGAACAGCCATTGCATTTTTCATCGTAAGAATTGCAAAATGCGTGAATTCGTGCTTGTCACTGTGAAAGGTAGGTAATATTTCCATCGGTTTTGTTTGGGTAGTTTGAACAAAAAGTTAGTTTAACGTCATTGCGGACGGCACTATTTACTTAAGCGCTAGATTCTTAAAAGTGTACATTTTCCCTCGAATTACACCCTGTACACCATCGGTAATCCCAATTTGTGAGATAGCATCCAAAAATGGTTTTCTACCTCGTGAGAGCGAGCCATTATCGTTACACCATTGTTTGTACACCAAAAATAGCTCGCTACCAGCTATTTCGGAATTTTTTTGAAACTGGCAACACGAAAGATAAAATTCTAGCGGGTCATTTTTTGTTGATGGTGCTTTAGCAAGCTTAGTGCAGCCAACATCTCCTCTTGAGTCAAGTGCTTGACCGATACTACTTAGTAGTTCAATGGCTACCTTTAGTTGTCGCTTTAATTCGTGGTCTGTCATGGGTTTAATTTTCCTCACCAGTCAATAATGTT
>NZ_JAUBTV010000120.1:0-16885 GCF_036705145.1 Microcoleus sp. B5-D4
GCCCGTCCAAAAAGGACGGGCGGGACGCCCATCCCACTTTCAAGAGTGGAAGTTATTTAATTCTCATTCCTTAACAGTCAAGTTTGAGCGACTTCTTGTGGGGAGTAGGGGTTGGGCGTCCCGCCTGCCCAAAAAATACAATTTAGGTGGGCTTACTTACAGCTTATTGGTGCGGCAGGATCACATCAAAAAAAGCATCCTCCAAATCATAACCAAACATCTGCGACATCGCCATCAACTTCGATTTACTGGGAATTCCCTGCTGATTCAACCAATCAGTCAACACAAAAATTTTGTTCATCAAAAACATTTCCAAAGCTTCAGGATTGTACTGAATACCTTGGGTGCGGTGGAATTGGTGCGGCACCAACATCGCCGCATAGCGCGCCAATTCTCCCGCTTTCCAATCCAGCAAAAATGGCAGCCAAGGGTAACAAGCATCCAAGCGAATAAACCACAGCCGCACTTCGGGAATTTCCGAAATTTCTCGCGGATCTAACTCTTCGCGCGGATACTCAATTTCAAATTGTAGCTGTTGTTCGTTTTGGGCGATCGCTCCTTCGGCCAGCCACTTTTCAATCACAGTCCGCACCGGAGACAAATCTAAACTGTTTATGCGATCGGCATCTATCGCTATCATAATACTCATAAAATGTCAACCTATGTTAGATTTTAGTTTGCTTCTACCGATGAATCCGGGGGAAAGAGACCCAATTGCTTGATTGTCAACTGGATAGCATTTAGCGATCGTACCACCAGCTATAAATATTTTAGCTCACTCATGACTACCAACTAATGACTAATGACTAATGACTAATGACTAATTACCCATTTTTCCCAAACTTGCTATCCTGCAAAGAATTACCAATCCCCTGGATAATTCCCCGCCCGATCAAACCAATTCCCCGCCCTATAACCTGAGTCAAAACGTAAACAACGCCAGCACCCAACAGCGAAATAACCGCGCGAACTCTAGGTGCGATCGCATCCCTGGTTTCCAGCAGCAAAGTCAAGGCTAACTGCCACCCAGACAACTGTGCTAACTCTAGATTTCTAGGAGCATAAATAGAAATTCTCTTAATTCCAGAATCGCCCAAAACAAACAGCCAAAACCGGCTTTCAAAAATAGCTTTCGGTTCCACAAAATATCTATCCCAGCTATATCTCCACGACAAATCATTCCGAAATCTCTCAATTTCTCGCGTCGAAATCAACTTACCATCGTAAAAAATTTGCTTAATTTCTTCAATATTTGCCAAATTATTTAGTAGAGGCTGTACCACTCCGCTAGCAACTTGAATTGCCAAATTTTCCAACAAAGCTTCAGCTCGCTGCATTGCTTCCGGGCTGCCAGCAACACAAGAAATATTGTCAACTGTTAGAGGAATTTCAAATAGCAAATGTGCAAACAAATCAACTGTCATCGGTATTTTGTCAAGGATTTGAGCTGCAACTACATCAGCATCTGCCAGCAGCATCGGCACAACTTCTACGCCACTGCCTGCCAAGAGATAAGCAGCGCTTCCCTCTTGACTTTCTCCCAGTTTCAAGCTTGTTTGACTGCCATCAAAAACCAGATTTTCTACCGTTGGCAGTGTATAGTATCTGCCAAAAAAATCTATGATTGTCGCCTCCCACAAATCTCGTAAAATAGCAGGCATTTTTTGCGACAATTGAGTTTCCTGCACTTGCGAAAAGCGCAATTCCTCCAACAAATCCTTTAACTTCCGCAGGATGGAACTCATCAATTCACGCTTTTTGGTCGATCGCAAAATATCGATTTCCAAAGGCAAGCCAGTCAAATTCACCAAATCCAACTGCAATTTAGCTGCCGCCGAGTCAAACAAGCTACCTTGCCAATTAGTTGCAACCACCAAAGATTCAGTCGAAACTTTGGAATTCGCTAATTGCGATTGAGAATTATTTAACAAATTCTCGCCTCTCATTTCTTCTTTCTGCTTTCGGTCTTCTATCCTCTGCTTTATGCCTTCTGCCTCCTGCCTTCTGCCTTCTGCCTTCTCCCCTTTTCCTTCCAATAATAACTGACTGACAATCCAGCGAGCTGCCAGCAATTCTCTGCGGCGCCCGCTGAGTACCACCCCATCTAAGATAGAGGGCAAATCTGTCGGATTTGCCGCTTTAATCTCTTGCAAATCTGCTTGGACAACCGCCAAAGTTGCATCTATTTCCCGTAGTCCAGAATGACAAAAATAAGCCAGCATTTTTTTGTGTACTGGCGTATCAACTGTCGAATTATCTGCATTTTTATCTGCAATTATTGCGGAGTTTTCTACTGTTTGAACCCTCGCTGCATTTATTTCTCTTTCCGGGTTAGTTGCCGCATCCGTCGGCCAATAAGTGCGACCCAATGCCACCGCGCGAATAGCTTCGATTGTCAGGGAAATATCTCTACCTTTAGGACAATAGCCCTTCGCGCCCGCCGCCTGTACCTGGGCCAACAGCTCCGGTGTCAGCGGCCCGCCTAGCAGCAACAGAGGCAGATTGGGGTACAAAGTTTTGAGTTCGCGACAAAATGCCAGCGCCTCTATTTGACCCGATCGCAAATTTAGGGCTTCAACAGCCAAAATTACCAAATCAGCGGGTTTCTTGGCTGCTACCGAGTCGAGCGAGCGAGCTTCTAGAACTCGCAAAGCCTCGGTTGGGGTTGAAACCTCTGCAACAACTTGCAAGTCTGGATACTGCTCGCAAGCGATTCGCAGCCCCAGCCGGAAAATGGGGTCGCCCTCGATCGTCAGCAGTTGAAAATTACTCACTTGATTTTAGATTGGAGATTTTAGAGTTCGATCGCGCGAAAACCCAATTACTCGGGGATCAAATTAGCATCAGGAGGCCCAGCCGATTCAGGAATCGAGGGCGGCGCGGGTTCCGGAGCCGGAGCCGGAGGAGGAGGTTCGGGAGCCGGAGCCGGGGCCTCTTCTCTAGCGGGCGGATAGTAAGGTTCCGGCTCCCTCGCGGACGGATAGTAAGGTTCCGGTTCCGGCTCCCTCGCGGGCGGATAGTAAGGTTCCGGATCGGGAGCAGGCGGATTGTAAGGTTCGGGAGCCGGGGCCTCTTCTCTCGCAGGCGGATAGTAAGGCTCTGGCTCTGGCGCGTACTCCTCCTGTCGCGGAGCTGGCGCGTACTCCTCCTGTCGCGGAGCTGGCGCGTACTCCTCTGCTGGAGCTGGCGCGTAGTCGCGAGCGGGTTCCGGCGCGTAATCGCGAGCGGGTTCCGGCGGCGGTGCAGTGTTGGCTCTGAGTTCAGCACTCCAGCGCCCGATCGCCCCTGCAGCCTCTGAATACAGCGCCCTACCGTAACCGATTTGGGAAGCCGTATCGATCGCCGCTCCTAGACTGCCTTGAGACGCCAATTCCGCAGCTCGATCGAGAATCGGTCTGTCTTGAGCAACTTGCAGTTCGCTCACCCACTGATAGACATTATCCTGAGCTTTCGCGTACAAACTCCTACCGCTCTTAATTTGCGAAGCTTTTTCAATAGCAGCACTAAGTTTTCCTTGCTTCGCCAGGGCGATCGCTTCATCCAAAAAAGGCTGATCTTGAATAACTTCTATGCGTTTCGTCCACTGAGCCAGCAGAGTTTGCGCCTCTATCCTGCGGGGACGGTTTTGAGCAACCAGGACTACCTGAGCGATGCCGCCCTTTAGTCCTTCAACGGTTTGCGCTTCTGCCAACTGCTTCGCCAGAGTCAGAAAAGATTGGTCTTCGATCCGCTGAATTTCCCGGCGCCAAGCAGCCACCAAAGTTTGAGCGTGAATCCGCCGCGGTTGCTTAAGTCCGATAGTTTGCGCTTGCTCGATCGCGAGTCCAAACGTCCCTATGTGACCGAAACTAGCGATCGTGCTCGCCACTTGCAGTCGCAGCAAATCTTGAAACTGCACCTGCAAATTTTCAACTTGAACTTGAGCTTGCTTGTACAGAGGGCGACCCGGAGCAATTTGGCTAGCAGCCCCCTGCCCTTCCAGCAAGCTAAAAATGTGTTGTGGCAGCGGAGTTGATATCGACTGGTTCCACGTCACTGCCTGAGCCCTACCCAACTGCATCAAATCTTGAGCTTCCGCAAACAGCGGGGAATCCTGCGGCACAACCGAAGCAGCCTCGATCGCCCCCGGCAGGTCTTTCGCCCCCAACCGCTTAGTAGCCATTGCCAGCAAAGTCCGGCTCCAGCCCTCAATTTCCTTCTCAGCTTTAGCGCGGGCAAAAAGCTGCGAGTCTATTTTGCGAGCCAGGACGATTGCCTCAGCGAACTTTTGCGGAGTTCCGTCCTTCGCCAAATCTCTAGCCTCTTGCAAGCGCTGCCAGCCGTTTCTTTCCATAGAAATCTGCTGGATCAGCTCGTTGTACCGCTTTTGACTCCAGAAAATATTTTCCAGCTTAAATAGAGCTTGAGCATAATCCCAAGCCTTTTTTAAATCCTCACTTTTCAAAGCTGCTAGGGCTGTCTCGTAGAGTTTTTGGCCCTCCTGCCAATTTTTTTCCCAAGCAGTCACAGCCTCCTCTACCTCTGGGTAAGAGGGACTGGTTTTCGGAATTTTCGCCACAATCTCCAGAGCGCCTTTCAAATCGCCCAGTTCAATTTTTGCCCGGGCAAATCCCAGAATGGCTTTCGACCATTCCCCTATCAAATGTTGACCTTGGGAGTATAGCGGATGTTCTTTCGGCCAAGCCTGCACCAATGCCATTGCCGATTCTAGCTGTTCTAGCTTGCCCGACTTAGCAGCTTGTTGAGCGCAGTAAAGTCGCTCTCCGTCCGCCGCCAGTGGCGACAGTTGCTGGCAATTTGGCGGTGGCGGCATCGTCAGCAACCACAGAAATGCAGCGGCACCGGTTACTCCAAATCCCACCAGGAGACTCAGCCAGATAAGCTGCCACTGCCAAAAAGTTCTTTTTCCCTCGGTCGGCCCGGCCGTTACGAAGGAACTCGCATCCCCTGTCGCCTCTGCACTGAACTGTGCCGTCGGTTTAGGGGAGGGGTTGTATTGCGGTGGTGTGTGGAATTGGTCAGATTGTCGTCTCGCCATTACTTCAGCCTGTCCTGTAATGCGCACTCTTCACGTGACACTCCCACATCAAATCATAGATTGTGATGTCGGCTTCTGACTCCTGTTAAGGAGATCGAGAACTTCCTTCAAGGTACTGGCCATCTTTCCCTCTACGGTGTTTTATAGTGAGGTTCGTGTCTGGCCCCACTGGTTGCTTCCGAGTATTTTAGGCTCTCGAAGCACGTAAATCATACCAGTTATCACACAATTATTGACAGATTCCGGGGCCGTTTAGCAGAAAAAACAGTATAAAGCCCCGTCAGTCGAGCAATTTTAGATTTTAGATTTTAGATTTTAGATTTTAGATTTGACTCTGCAGATGAATTGGGGGAGGGATTAAACTAAGGCCTAATATTAAATCCGGGTCAGAAATTCCACGATCGGACTCAGCGGTTGAAACCGCAACTACACAAACTTTGCTTCACTCCAAGCTGATTAAAAAATAAAGGGGGTATTAAAGCCGGATTTGGTCTACACTTTTACCTGTAGGGGATAGGATTGATTTTTTGGGTTTAGTCGTAAATTTTATTCCCGATCGCCAAACTTGTCGATCGAGTTTCATTTTTCTGTTTTCCTTTTTCTTCTACTGTGCCGAATTCCGGCGTGCAACGGCAAAAAAAACGCTCGAACCCAGCTAAATACTTAAATCCTTTTATACCACCGATCGACCCAGCCCAAAGATCGGTTTTGCGTCCAACAGCCGCTGCTTTATCGGTTACGAAGCCTTTGGCGTATTGCTGACACTCGATGCTTGCGTGGCGGACTCTGCCGATCTATATCCGTAGAAATCTATCCGGTAGTCTACAATTTTGACACCCGTTTGCTCTTGGATTAGCTCGATCAAGTCGATCGGCAATTCCACATGAACGTCTAGAATCTGAGCCGTATCAAGACAATTGACGTGAGAGTGAGAGTCGCTGACATTGCCGTACAACCGTCCCTCCGAGCGTTCTATACACTCAATAATCCCTGCTCTCGACAAAGCTTCTAGATTTTGATACACAGAAGTATGCCCGATCGAATGCGCTTGTTTGTTGAGGCGATCGTAAATTTCGCGAGCGGAGAGGTGTTCTTTTGCCTCCCACAAAAGTTCTAGAATAAATCGACGCTGGCGGCTCAAGCGCATTCCTATCGCCTGACAGCGGTTTAAAGCATCTTCTAATGAACGAATTGGTTTCACAGCTACCGCCTTATAAAGCCTGATCGATTTTTAATTCTGGTACAATATTGCACGCCCATATATCCACTAATTCTAACGCAGGGTTGCCCAACAGTAGAAGGTAGAGGGCAAAAATCTCGACTGAGTGAATTTTTTCGAGTTGCTGCTCAACTCTATCTTCTACTGCAACACCTCCTAGTTCGAGGATTTGATGGCGTTAACCAATAACTTGGCGATTTCCGAGAGTTGCTTTTTGTTGAAAGTTTTGAGCAAAAGCTTGACTACCGCCTTCGGTTCGGCTGGAAGAGCTACTGGCTTCGAGGCTGCTGCTGGGGCTGCTGGAACGGCTGGGGGGCTTGCCTCTGCTGGTTTTGGGCTTGCTGCCAAAAGTAGCAAATTTTTACTCGGAACGATCGTCTTGACTTTCCCCACTTGTACTAAATCGCCAGCTTCCTTGAGTTCTTTGATAATCAGGGGAGCTAAGACTTTATAAGAGTTTTTGGGATTAACGATCGCTGCTCTAGCTGTTTTTACTAAATTTTGCCAAGTCTCTATTTTACCTCCCAATTTATAGAGGCGAACGCACACAGCCGTCAACTCAGAGCGACTAGCAGCCGATTCTTTCTGCTTGAACACCTGCAACATTTCTTTGAGTAAAGTCATCACTTCAACCGCAAAATTCGCCGGCACAGCGCCCGCTGTTGGAGTGGCGGGCGTACCAGACCCAGCAGCAGCCTGCACTTTGCCCGACGCCAATTTATCGAGGTGAGTTTCCAGTTGAGCAAAAACAGGCATCACCTGCTGCACGAGTTTTTCTCCCTCCTCATTCCTCAAGCCGAAAGGCCCCTCCAGTCGCCCCAGCAAGTCCTTAAGCGTATCAACTCCCTTTAAAAATAGGGATTCTGCCGTTTGGTCAACCTGCTTGACGGGCCCGTCCTTGAGGACCTTAAAACAATCTTCCAAGCGGTGAGCGGTTGTTTTAATACTATCTAAGCCAAGCATAGCCGCCCCTCCTTTCACGGAATGGGCGGCTCGAAACATCTCTTGGACGCTTTCGGGGTCTTTCATCGTGGACTTTAAATCCACTAAACCATTTTCTAGAGTATCGAGGTGCTCCTTAGCCTCCTCTATAAACAAACGCATAATTCGGTCTTGCTGATCTGACACGACAGTCCTCCTAACAATCTGTGCACCCTCCAGAAAGCACCCTGTTCGCGGGAGAAAACACGACTCCTGCCAAAAGTCGGAAGCTCCCATGCAAAACATTCTAGCCTGCCTCAGCTAGCAGACTCCAAATACGGGTCTCAGGGCAATCTTAGCTCTAAAACTGGTGCGGTGGAGATTGAGCCTAGAGTTCGGAGGGAGTATCTGGAGCGATTTCAATGCCCATTCCTTGTTTCATCATCTGCTGATTCGTAATCAAGTCGTTTAACTCCTTGACTTCGACGCCAATGTCTTGGCAAGCCTGTTTCAGTTCCCGCTCGAAGGTGTTGAGGTCGCCTCCGTAGCCACAAAGCTTCGCGGCTGTGGCGATTCCTTGTTGGGCGTTAGCTTTGGCGCAGTCGATCAATTCAATGCCTTTGAGGGGTTGGGAGGATGCCATAATTTCAAGCCACAATTTATCTTTTCTCCCACTGTACCTAGAAGGTTGAGGTCGATCGATCTATCGAAAGGCATGAAAAAGCCTGTCTGTGCTGAGTGTTGCCAATTCATAGCTATTTTTTGGGAGTTCCTGCGAAGATGGCAGTAGTTGAGATTTTCTAACCCTGACTGTGCCTAACCTATATTGGGTCTTGGATGCAGGTACACACTAGACTCCAATTGCAAGCATTCGCTCTCAAGACTTGAAATTATCCGCGTTGCATCTGCGGTTTCCCGATCGAAGATTTATGCAATAAGTCTACTATCTTCACCATGCAGTATGCCCGCAGCTACTACCGAAAGCCGAGCAAACTGCACCGCAGCTACTTCCAGCCGGGGTTGGGATTTTCCGGGCGACGACGAACCTCACTACAAAGATTTTTTATATTTCTCCTTGGAAATTCGCATGACTTGTTGGCGTTGCAGATGTGCAGATAACTTCTCGTTCAACGAGGTATCTCGTGCTTTTTAACTGTGTGCTGTCGTTCTTTTTTAACACCGCTATTCTGGGTAGGAGTGTCAATATTATTGCTGGATTGACTTGACATTATTCTGTCCCAGCGGTAAATGGAACGGGTAGTAGCCCAAGTTGCCGATGCCATCCGCGATCGGCTACATATTCCAGAGTTAGACTAAAGAAAGCTAGGCTAATCACCAAAATGTGCACAACTAAATAGAAAATGTTAGTTTAATAACGAGTGATACTAAAACCAGGCGCGTATCCACGTGATTTGGGTATTATGCGGAAAGTTTCAGCCTAATAATAGTTCGACTGCTTAGGTTATATCGGGGCGGTCTATCCAAGTTATCTGTCCGACTTGAGTATTTTAATAAAGTCCCGCTATCATTGGGATGGAGAACTAAGTATCATGGTTTAGGTGAGTTTTACAATGACCAAGAAGAAACGGAAGAAAGAGAAAACTTCTGCCCAAGCAAATAATAAAAACCTGTCTAGAGGTTTTGGTACTCGTCGCGTCGAAGGACCATCTACTGAAATCCTCTCTTATGAGATGTCATCTCCGTTTGAGGGAATGACTGAAGATGAAGTAGTTGAATTAACTAACAAATCAAATGAAAACTCCGACCAACAATTTGAGACCTCTTTTAAAATATTGCAAAAACGAGTTTTTCAGGTTGAGCCTTGTTCTTTACTATCGTTTTTTGCATACTACGGTTTAACTACTTCACCCGGCATAAATCGTGAGTGGACTGAAAAAGCTCCAATCCTTCAACATCATGTAGAGTTTCTACAAGGTCTTCTTCTTCAGCATTCACAAGATTCATTTGATTTCAGACCAGCTCTACCACAAGACTTTGATGAGTCTCGTCAGCTAGTTCAGGAGGTCACAGATAGATTTCCAGAGAGGCATTCTTCGCTAACTGATCCATCGACAACTAGAGAACCGTTTCATAAGCTTATCGCCATAAAAACGATCAGGATAGATACTCAAGCTGTACGTAGGGGATATCCACAACAAGTTAAGCGGATTGTTTCGGATTTATTCTCAAGTCTGGATAATACGATTGAGCAAAGAATGGGAGTTCGAGTTGTTTGTTTAGTTGAAATGTGGTTCAAAATACTCGATGTTGTTGAAAGCAGAATCAATCAGCATTGGAATTGGGTTATGCCTGCGCTCGGAGCCAAAAGCATCGAAACAGCTATCAAAGAATATTATCAAGCTTTTCCCGATCTTACTTCATCTCCAGAAGACCTCTCAGCCTATGTTCAAGAGGAAGGTTTAACTCTTGACGGCTTAAGAGCTATTATTTTCAGTCAAAGTGATCTACGACTAAAACATATTTACACATTAACACTCGATACGTTTGTAGATGCTTACCCAAAAGCTGTTGCTCCAGAAGCATTAAAAAATGTGCTGGATGCCTGGTCGCTATCTTTCGGAGATTTATCAAACTGGAATCCAGAACATTTATTTCTTGGCAATCCTGTTTGGCAGAAACCTCTCATCAAGCTTGAGCTTGGAACTTATTTCTGCCCAGTCATAACACTGTTCTCAAATTTTTTCATAGATATGATGGAAGCTCTTATTAAACCTCATGCTGAAATTTATAAAAAATATGAAGAGCGTAGGGGAAAATTTTTGGAGCAAGAGATTTATCAGCTTTTCCAGAAAGCTTTTCCATCTGCCAAGCTTTATCAAGGTAGCCAATGGTTCGATCCTACCACCAAGAAGACTTTTGAAACTGACCTTCTGGTTTTACTCGACTCTTATCTGCTAGTTGTGGAGGCTAAATCAGGTAGAGTGACTGAAGCGACAAAGCGTGGGGCATTTGAGAGCCTAAAGAAGATTGTCAAAAAATTACTGGTGGAACCATCAATTCAATCCAAAAGATTTTCAGATTACCTAAAAAACAATTTAGGTTTGCATCAGTTTAAGACTCGCCAAGGCGAATTTAATGAAGTTGACTGTTCCCAAGTACGTGAGGTGGTTCGCTTGAGTATTACTTTAGAGTCATTAGGTACTCTTTTTTTTCGCTCAACCGAACTGAAACAAGCGGGTTTAATTGCATCTGATATTGAAATGTCTCCAACTATGTCTCTTGCTGATCTCGAAATTATCTTTGAAATTTTGGAGGGAAGTTGTGAGAAACTACACTACTTAGTGCGGCGAGCAGAATTTGAGAAAAATGCTGATTCTATTGGCGATGAGATTGATTTGCTTGCGTTCTATCTTGATACAGGGTTTAACATTGGGAATGCTGAGTTTACTCAACAGCGTCTTTTCTTAGTTGGCCTGTCCAACATTTTTGAACCATTTTTTAGGAAGGAATTAACTAAAAGTGAAAATCATAAACCGAAGCGTAAATTAACACCTTGGTGGAGAAGCATTATCCAGCATATTGAATCACGGCAGCCTGAGCGTTGGAGTGAAGTTGGTTGTGTACTTCTCAATTTTACTCATGATGAGCAAACAAAGTTTGAAGAACAGTTTAAACGAATTAAAAAAATTGTCAATAAGTTTTGGGAACTCGATCACAATAATACTTGTATCTTAATTAATGAAACAGTTCCAGAGCGCGGAGCAGTCGCTGGCTTCGCCTATAAGCGTATTGATAGAGAAAAAAGAAATCGAACAATGGAAAATGCTGTGGGTGAAGCTATGAGCCTTTATCCTGTCAGCCGAGTTGTG
The DNA here is from genome assembly GCF_036705145.1 of Microcoleus sp. B5-D4. Classification (NCBI taxonomy): domain Bacteria; kingdom Bacillati; phylum Cyanobacteriota; class Cyanophyceae; order Oscillatoriales; family Microcoleaceae; genus Microcoleus; species Microcoleus sp. B5-D4. Next base: position 11,009 of record NZ_JAUBTV010000120.1, read on the forward strand.
GTTATTGGGGTAGATGTTGAGCAAAATGATTATCCATACAGTGTAGTTGGCTGTCATCTCAGTGAAGATGAGAATGGTTTTTAGTAAATGGACAATTGACAAGGGAAAATATAGTTTGAAAGCTCGAAACTTCAAAAGTGTAGACCGCAATCGAAGAATCCCGTCGCAACGAACGGTTGAGCGATTTTGGTGTGGATGCAGAGTTTAGTAGTCGCTAAACGCCATCATTATTCCGTTATCAGCAATATTGGCTTCAAGGGTTGTTGCTGATTTCGACGATCGCCTCTCCTTGACGCAATTGTTCTATTGCATCAGGTAAAGTGGCAGTTAACAATTGTCGCAGGTTACGGTTTGTTACATTGCCACAGGTCAACCACAAAATTTGAGGGGGCGCTCCTAATCGACATACCAAATCGATGAAGTCGCTGTCTTTGGTCATAATCACAGCTTTTTCGGCTTGTGCTGATTCAAAAATTTCGGTATCTTGGGCATCTCGCAGTTGAATATCTCGCAACGCAACCGCTTCTAAATTAAAGTTATCTGTCAGCCAATTTGCCAGAGTTGGTGGCAGTTGAGCATCGATCCATATCTTCATGCCGTCAGTCTTGGGAAATCGGTACGTCGTGCAGCAAACAGTAAGCAAGCTTGAATATCTGCAAGCTCCAAGTCCGGGAAATCTTCTAAAATCTCAGTAATGCTGACGTTCTCAGCCAGCATTTCTAAGATGTCGGTGACTCGAATTCGCATTCCTCGAATGCAGGGACGACCACCACACTGACCGGGGGTCTGGGTAATGCGAGTTAACAAGCCAGTCGTTGAGTTCATCAGGGGTTGCCTGCAAGTTGCTTTGTTTCTCTCCATCTTAGCGAGCAATCCTCTCGAAACCAGGTTTTTCCGTAAGTCCTAATTTTTGTTGCCAAGTCGAAGTCATAACGAGTATGATTTAACAAGAAGCAAAAAAGAGAGCCGCCATGAGGATAGAAGAAATTCCTCTCAACCAGATTCGCCGCCCCCTGCCGCGAGTCAACGACCAAAGCAAAGTCGCCGCCCTCATGGAATCCATCCGCGAGGTAGGTTTAAACGAACCCATCGACGTGCTAGAAGTAGATGGTCAGTATTACGGATTTTCCGGTTGCCACCGCTACGAAGCTTGCCAGCGTCTCGGTTTGGAAACTATCCGCTGTAAAGTACGCCGAGCTCCCCGTGCGGTGTTGCAGATGCACCTAGCCTGAGCCTCTCAACAGAAATTCATGACAGGCAAATATTCGATCGACAATCACTAATAACAAGCTAAAAACCTATGACTACCAACAACCACAAACAACATCTTTACCCCACCCGCATCGATATGTCAGCCGGCACCCGCTCTCAAGTAGTCGGGCTGCTCAACGCCACGCTGGCAACGACTCTGGACTTAAAAACTCAAGTCAAGCAAGCTCACTGGAACGTCAAAGGCATGGACTTCTACCAGTTGCACTTGCTATTTGACGAAATGGCAACAGAACTCGAAGAATACATCGATTTGGTTGCCGAACGGGTCACAGCTTTGGGCGGTTTGGCTGTAGGAACAGCCCGCACAGCCGCTGCAGATTCGATTTTGCCAGAATTTCCTTTCGACATTTTAGACGGCAAAGAATACGTGACGGCTTTAGCCGATCGCTACGCACCCTACGCCCAACACCTGCGAGTCGCCATCGACAAAACAGGCGAACTCGGCGACGCCGATACAGCGGATCTCTACACCGAAATTTCGCGGACAATTGACAAGCGTTTGTGGTTCCTAGAAGCGCATTTGCAAGGTTCTGCGACAACTGCAACAGCCGCCCCCGAAAAAGTTGCCGTCAAATAGCCACAAAAAAAGTTGTGGGGTGGGCGCCCGAGCCCGCCCCACAGATGTATTTCCTTAAGGCTCGTGACAGTTTACGATCGAGAATATGTCCATTTAGTGAACAAACCTGACGGTCAACTGAGTACAGTTAGACCGCAGGCTTCTTTTTCCTTTTTTTTCTCATGCTTTTTATAGTGAGGTAGTTCCACCCCCACTTGCTAATATAGTATCAGAGTATTTCCAGATCATCTTGGGGTATAAAAGAATAATTGTCGGTTTGGGTACCTACAGCCGACGAGCCTTTCATCACGCGGGCGTAATTCCCAACGGGGTACGGGGCCCAGCGCTCAGATTAATCCCCTCTAAATATACGCCCGGGACTTCCCGGCTAATAGTTAATTTGGATGAGTTTTTCGTGACTGCCAATATTCCAGATTATGCTCCTCAACTGCAACGCCTGATGGAACAGGCGGGGCTTTCGGGCGATCGAGAACTCAGCAAAAAAGCAGGAGTTTCCGAGATCCAGCTAAGTCGCCTGCGTCGCGGCTTAGCTTTGCAAACCCGAGCCGACATCCTGCTCAAAATCAGTCAAGCTTTGCAAATTTCCTTAAACGAACTGCTCGCAACCTTGGCACCAGACTATGTAGAGTTAGAACAGGCACCACCGACAGCCGTAGAACAAGAATATCAGCGCCTGCAAGCTTCGCTCGAACAGCAGCGAGAATCTTTGATGCAGGAATTCCAGCTATCTAGCGTGCAAATTTTAGAATCTTGGATGTTGCAGTGGCCGACTGCTGCGAGCAAAGCTCAGGAAAATCACAACTTGCGGGCTCAGAAACTACTGCCCTTGCTGCGGCCCATCGAGCAGTTATTAGAGCATTGGGGAGTCGAGTCGATCGCCCCAGTCGGAGCCGAGATTCCCTACAACCCTCAACAGCATCAGCTCATGGAAGGAACAGCCGAGCCCGGAGAACCCGTCAAAGTTCGCTACACAGGCTACAGACAAGGCGAAAAACTGCTCTACCGCGCCAAAGTTAGCCCAGTTTGATTAATACCAGAATGCCTTCGGCAGAACAAAGATTGTCCCTATCTCAAAATTCACACCCGGCGAAGCGCTGCGACTGCGATCGGCGTTACGATCCGCGACGAGTACCATCTTTTGCACTCAAAACTATTCTCCCGCTCTCAGACTCTGGCGCTTTCCCCTCTCTTATTTGGCTCGGAGTCCATCTCGCAGCTATACTAGCCTAGTCTGGCTAGAAATTCTGACATTCCCACCGCAAAATATGAGTCCTGTAGTTAAAATTATTCAGCCCTCTGGCATTTTAGACGGCACCAAGGCAAGTCAATTCCGCCAAGAGATTAGCGACCTAGTGGAAGCGGGAGCCGATGTGGTATTGATAGACTTCACTGATGTGACATTTATGGATAGTTCTGGTTTGGGCGCTTTAGTCTTGGCACTCAAAACAGTCCGGGCCGCTGGGAGTCAATTAGTTGTCTGTTCTATCAACGAGCAAATCCGCATCTTATTTGAACTCACCAGTATGGATCGAGTTTTCGAGATATTTCAGACCCGCGATGCTTTTAATAGCAAAATTCTCTCAACTAACTAAATCTTTGGGCTGCTGCCTTTTTGCTATTTGGTCGCAGATGCAATGCAAGAAGTCAGCTAGCCAAAGTTTACCTTGAGTAAAGACCAATCATCATCAAAAACTGCTTTAGCGTTCAACTTTTGAATGTAGTTCAAAACCAGCTCTAACTGGTCGGCACTTGCACCGTTGTAAGCTGCTAACAGGTCGATGAAAGGGTCAAGCCCCCAGATATTGCCGTCAGGTTGGTGGATCTCGTATACCCCGTCGCTAAAGATGTAGAGAGTGCTCAAATCCTCGACATCGCAGCAATTATCGACATAGGGGGCGTCGGGGAACATCCCGACCGGCATTCCGGGGGTTTTTAATCGCTGGATTTTAGCAGTGCTCGCAGGCGACTGGGAAATCAACACGGCTGGTGGATGGCCGGCGCTGGCATAAACTAGCTGGCGAGAAATGCGGTTGTAAACGCCGTACCAGATGGTGAAATACTTGTCATTTTGGTAGCTCATCTGGAAGGTGGTGTTCAGGGCACGCAAAACGTCGCTGGGTTTGTAGTAGTCTATGTTGGGGAGCGTGCGCGATCGCAGCAAATTGAGCACTGCCACCGAAGGCAGCGCCGCCCGCAAACCGTGACCGGCTACGTCGAGCAAGTAAATCGCCAAATAATCGGCATCTAGCCAGTTGTAGTCGAAGCAATCTCCCCCCAACTGCCGGGAGGGAATGAATTTTGCTTCGATGCTGAAAGGTTCCTTCATCGGATCTGGCAGCAGCGATTGCACGTACTCGGCGGCCTCGGCTAATTCTGCTTCCAGACTTTGCTTGGCTATTTTCAAATCTCGGCTGAGTTGGTGCAGCCTCAATCCTGCGCGTACTCTTGCCTGTAATTCGTTGAGTTCGATCGGCTTTGAGATAAAATCGTCGGCACCGGCGTCGAGGCCTTTGACTCGATCGGCGATCGAACCCAAAGAAGTCAACAAAAAGAATTGTGTAGTTGACAGATCCGGATCTGCCTTAACTCGACGGCAGACATCTATGCCGGTTAAGCGCGGCATGATCCAATCGCAAATTATCAGGGCCGGACGCAATTTTTGCGCCTGGGCTACACCGTCTTCGCCATTGCTTGCTACTGTTACTTCGTAACCCTGTTTTTTCAGGGTTCTTCTCAGCAGTTCTTGAACAGCCGTATCATCGTCAATAACCAGAATTTGAAACATGGGCACTTAGGTACTACAAGTTTTTCAAGGTCTGGGGGTCATTTAAAATATATCCTGTCAGCGCCCTTGTCTGAGATTGAGTATAGTTGATTGACATCGCTTTCGAGGTAATTGCTTTTGAGGGCAGGTCGTTGAGTTCAATTTACGTTAAAATTTGATGGAAATTTGGCGCGATCGAACTTCACTCAGTTTATACTCAGAATATAAATTTTTATAGACTTTTATTTGCTATAGGCGCTGGTTGACATGAAAATGCTACTTATGGTATAGTGGCTAACCGATTAGTGGATTAGACATTGATCCACGGCCCACCAAAGCTAGTATCCTCAAACTACCATTCAATTTGGCCGCCGTTATACTTGGTCTCGTTGTATTTTATCTGGTTGTATTTTGTCTCGTTGTATTTTGCCCACGGGCCGATGAAGAACTTCTGTGGTGAGCGTGATTGAATTAAAGGGTTCCCAAAAGTTGCCGATGCTAAAAAAAGCGGATCTTCAAGTCAATACAGGTCTGAATGGATTAAGCTGGGTTTTGTCGTGGTTTGCACAATTGTACGACTCGCGAATTCCTACAAGTGTGTGGATCAGGTGTCAGTTGGCTTTGGCTGAGGGCTTTACGAATGCGGTGCGTCACGCCCACAAGGGCAAACCAGCGGATTTGCCTGTTGACATTCAGGTGGCGGTATTCGCTGAATCTTTAGAGATTAAAATTTGGGACTCGGGCGATCCGTTTGATTTAGAGAAAAAAATCAAAGATATTTCGGAAAAAGTCGATGTTCACTCTCCGGGCGGGCGGGGCCTAAAATTGATCAAAGACATCGCAGACAGTATTAGTTACGAGAGAATGGCTGATGGACGGAACTGTTTGTCGATGGTCAAAAATTATTCGCCCTGTATCGACGCTCGAAAATAACACTAATATTTTTAGCGGGTAAGGGTTGAGGGTAGCCCCTCAACCCTTCCCTCAGAACCCAGGGTGACTCTTAAGCGGCTACGCAGCTTATGATCTTTTGATTTGACTGCTTCGCTAGATACTGGCAGTTCCCATAGCATCGGTATTTCCGGTTCTTCCGTACTTATTACCCTAAAATATTATGGCACTGCCGTCCGAAGCAGATTAACTCGCAAAGGAGGTAATCTCGGTGAGAGTCCCTATTGGCTTAGGAGCGCGAATTAAATAACTTACAATTTTAATTGTTATTGTGGGATGGGCGTCCCGCCCGTCCAAAAAAGACGGGCGGGAC
>NZ_JAUBTV010000121.1:0-16493 GCF_036705145.1 Microcoleus sp. B5-D4
ATCCGATAAAGGAGCCCCCGAATTTATCCGTGCGGTCAAGGCTTCAATCTAAAATCTAAAATCTAAAATCTAAAATCCATTGACTACTGCCTTCTACCTTCAGAAGACGCTCAACGTCTATAATCAGCAAGTTAAATATTTACTGCAAGACATATGGAAGCACCACATAAAGATTTGCTACAACAAATAGCCCGACTATCGGAAACTTATGCTAATTTGGCCGATCGCCTATCCCAAGCAGCAAAGCAACTGCAAAACTCCGGCCTTCCTCCCTCTGACAGCTTGCTGCAAGAAGTAGCCACCTACAGTCGCAACTTTGCCACAGTCCAAAAACAAGCTCTCGATCTCAACAAATCCGGTATCACACCAGGGGAAATTACTTCCCTCAAAGACATTCAAAACTTAGTCGAGACTGCCTCCGCTTCTGAAGGAAAAGCAGAAATTCGCGATGCAGCATTGAAAGTGATCGATCGAGTATTGGCGATCGCCCACCGCGAACAAAGCGACTTCGCACCCTTACAATCAGTTCATGCCAGAGCCCGCGAACTGCAGCGCGCGATTTCCGAATCCACCCCAACTCAACTGCATTCCGACGCAGAATCCTTAGTCAGCGGCAAACACCCAGTTTCAGCAGTCCTCGCCCTGGTGGAACAGCAAGACAAATTAGACGACGAACAGTGGGTAATTCTCGAAGAAACAGTCAGCGCCGCTTTTGGCAAACAAATAGCCGTAGCCATTTCCAGAGGCAAATTAACCATTGCTGAGATGGTAAAAGCAGCACCTGCAAAAGTCGAACCCGCATTTAAACCAGCGCCAGAACAAAAAATCAGCGCCGAACCTTTGCCAGAAGTGATTGTCATCCCGTCAGGAAATGTGGCACCGAAACAAGTTACAGTTGCGCCACAGATCCAGATTTTGGAATCCCCCGCGCCTTCTGTCCCCATGCACGAGGTAATTATTGTTCCCAGCGTGGAAGTACCTAAGTCTCTTCAGACAACCGGTTCCGGGAACATTGTTTTTGGGGCACCTCGGGACATTCAACAACCGGTGGCAGTAGAGGGCGGTTTGGGAATCAAAGTTTTGGTGCACATTCAGGGAATTGGCGATCGAACTTTCGGTTCTCAAGAATACGCGGGTTCTAAGGGTCAAGGGCGGCGCGTCGAAGGATTTCAAATTAATATCGATCCCCCAATTCCCGGCTTAAATGTCGAGTACATGGCTCACGTCGAAGGTGTTGGCGACACTCCTTGGCTCAGCCAGGGAGAATTGGCGGGTTTTAGGGGTCAAGCGAAACGAATTGAAGGATTTGCGGTGCGGTTGAGCGGGCCGCAAGCTGATAAGTACGACGTATTTTATAGCGCTCACATTCAGAATATCGGCGACACCGACGTGTCCTCCAATGGCGAATATTGCGGTACTCGCGGTAAAGCTTTGAGAATAGAGGGTATCAAAGTTTGGATTGCGCCGTCTGCCAGTGCCCAAAAAGCTGCACCTGTGGGTTTAAAAGTGTTGGCGCATATTCAAGGAATTGGCGATCGAACTTTTAGCGATCGAGAATATGCGGGTACTAAAGCTCAAGGCCGCCGCGTCGAAGGATTTCAAATTAAAATAGAGCCTCCCGTTGCCGATTTAAATTTGCAGTACATGGCTCACGTTGAAGGAGTTGGCGATACTGCTTGGTTCTCGGAAGGAGAGTTAGCCGGTTTCCGGGGCAAAGCTAAGCGGATTGAGGGATTTGCCGCGCGACTGACTGGGCCGCAAGCTGATAAATACGACGTATTTTATACGGCTCACATTCAGAATGTGGGCGATACTCCTGTTACTGCTAACGGTCAATATTGCGGCACTCGCGGCAAAGGTTTGAGGGTTGAGGGGATGACGGTTTGGGTCGAGCCGAAAGCCTAAAAAGTGAGAATGAATGGAAAATTTGCAGTGGCATTTTCCATTCATTTTGTGTTGTTATATCTGGTTCGGTTGGTTCGTTTTTGTATCATGTGCGCTCTCCTAGGGGCTGGTTTTATCAACCATTTACGCCAAAAACTAATAATCCCATAAACCCGCCCCCTCTCAAGGTTAAACCTCAATGTACATTTTTTCCATTTGATAAAAGTCAAGGTTGATATAGGTTATTAGTTGTGAGGGGGCGGGTTTATGAGATTGTTTCTGTGCGTCAAAAATTATTGGTAAAACCAGCCCCTACAGCATCAAAAACACTTGCACAACTTACGCTAGCAGACACGATATTAATGGTGTAGCACGTGCAACAAGCCTTCTACCACATGACCGATCGCACTTGGAGCAGATTCGCAAGCAGCAGCTTCCGCGGCGCAGTGGCCGGCGTGGAGTGCGTTTCCGACAGCCTGACTCCCTCCCTCCAGCGCATCTGCACCAAATTGACCGCGATATGTTTCTTTGACCATTTCAGCTTGAATTTTGCTGGTAGTTTGTTCGGGATTCGTTTCCCAATTGCGGATTGTTTGGACAATCTCGAACCCAGCCCAAATTAACATTGCGAGGACGATCGCAGCAATAAAGTATCCCATAGCTTTCTTTAAACTTTGAGGTTTGCTGTATCTAATCTAGGGTGGCATTTGAAGGCATACAGGATGAAAACCATTGCTATTGAGTGCGGATTTCCACCTGCTAGAACAGTTGTTATTTGGTAAATTGAGGACTAAAGTCTTCACTAAAACAATGGCTACATGGCATAACTTACCCTTCCAAAGCAGCCAACAGACACAGCAACAAAGCCTCCGTCCACTCGACTACAGCACCGTAAGTATCGCCCGTGTGGCCGCCCAAACGGTGGTTAAACCAGGCTCCGGCAAAAATTCCGATCGCACTTCCCCCCAAAGCCATCCCCACCGCCAACAGCCACCGATCGCCATCCAAGACAACTTGCACCACGCTCAAACTCAGCAGCAACAGCACTCCCGGTATAAAATCAAAAGGAGAATAAATCGATTCCTTGTGAAAAGCTCCCTTACCCTCGGCCCGGAGATAGGGATAGCGGGCGATCGCCACCAGTTGGGCCCACCTCCCCCAACCCGCGACACCCATCAAAGCCAGCCACCGATAGTTATTCAAGTCCGAGAGAGCGGCAGTTTTCAGCAGCACGATCGCGATCGCAGCCATCGCCCCAAAGGCTCCTGTAACGCTGTCCCGCATGACTTCCAGCCGACGCACGGGGTCGGGTACAGCCAGTCCGTCCGCCGCGTCCATTGCCCCGTCTAGGTGCAGCCCGCCAGTCACGGCGATGCCCAAAACTACCACCAAGGCCGATCGAGTCAGAGCAGGCATTCCCAACAACTGCAACCCAACATCCCCCAGTCCCAGCATCCCCCCAATCAAAAGCCCGATCGCCGGTGCCAAGCGGGCAATGCCCCGAAACTCCAAAGTCCAGGACACCGGTACTGGCAAACAAGTATAAAAAGCGACTGCGGCTGCGATGGCAGCGCCTTGATTCCGGAAAAAGTCGATCGTAGAGCGAACCCATTTATCATGCACCATAAGATAGAAAATTTTTCATCAGGTATGCAGTTGTCAATCGATTAGCGTGTGCCAGAATTGGACTGTAACACCCTAGTTTTTTGGATCGAGCATTCCTCCTGTCGCCGGCTCTTTTCCCAGGAAAACCTCTGTCGGCAGCGATCCCCAAGCTCCCTATCTAAAAAGACTAAACTCAAGATCCGCGTTTCCCGTACCAAGAATTCTAGCTAACTCCCTGATTTTCAAGACGGGAAAATACTACAACAGAGGCTTTTACTCCATGAGTCACGATCAATTGAATAACAGGGTAGTTGCTCCTTGCATCATCGATACAGGGATCGTCGTCAACAAACGCGATATCAAAAGATTGCTGTTTGATTTAGGACGTGTCCGCTACCTTCACATACAAGATGGCCAGATTTATAGCGAAGGGGAAGGTTATGTACTCGAAGTCTTCGCCAACCCCCAGCGTTCTACCCTGATTGCCAACCATGCGCTTTATTTGAACGTGTATAGTTTTGATTACCTGGAACTGAAACAGTCTCCTGAAGATGGTGCTTATTTTGAGTTGGTTCAAGACGGACGGCTGTTGCGGTTAATTCCCCTGTCCAATCCTTTGCAAGAGCAATTCGCCCGGAATTTAAATGCTGCGGCTTTGGATGCGGTTGTCGATCAGGTACTCTCAGGCAACTGGGATCTGCAATTGGACGAAGATGATTCCCCCTTTTAATGGTCAGTCAGTCGATTTTAGATTTTAGATTTTAGATTTTAGATTTTAGATTTACTCGCAGCGCCGTGAATCTGGGAGATAGAACTAAGGTCTAAAATTTTTTGCCCTCCACGACGATTGTCGGAAAGTTGTCTCCGTTTTTGGGCGGGGTCATTCGATTTTAGATTTTCGATTGTCGATTTTGGATTGACTTGCGCGAGATAAATTCGGGGGACGCAAGGATTTTCGATTGTCGGTTTTGGATTGATTTGCGCGAGATAAATCACGTGGCGGGTACCATCTAGAAATTCTCGGTCATGAGTTTTTTGTCGCGATGTCATCAACAATAGATTAGATAACACTCACATCTTGCACCATTCTCGGTTAACAGGCTTTTCGGCCTGTTCCACAAAGAGTGAATTTTCTTGTGGAACAGGCCGAAAAGCCTGTTCCTAAACAAGTAATTGAGAATGGTGCAACATCTCAAATAACACGGACGGCCGAGTAGCGGTTAACGAGCATCGAGGACTAATGACTGAGGACAAGGCGAAATTTTCTTTTAAATGTCAGGCTAATTGCAGCCATACCCAAGCGCGTGCAGGGGTTTTTGCCACTCCCCACGGTGTGGTGGAAACACCTAAATTTATGCCAGTGGGGACGCTAGCTAATGTCAAAACTTTGACGCCGGCACATCTTGAGGCGGCGGGTTCTCAAATGGTTTTGGCAAATACTTATCACTTGCATTTGCAGCCGGGGGAAGCGATTGTCGCAGGCGCGGGCGGATTGCATAAATTTATGGCTTGGCCGGGCCCGATGCTGACGGATTCGGGTGGCTTTCAGGTGTTTAGCTTGAGCCAAATGCGGACTATTTCTGAGAATGGGGTGACTTTTCGCTCTCCCCGCGATGGCCGCATGATTAATTTGACGCCGGAACGATCGATCGAAATTCAGAATCAGTTGGGCGCCGATGTGATTATGGCCTTTGACGAGTGTCCCCCTTACCCCGCTACGCGGGAGGAGGTGGAGGCTGCCACAAATCGCACTTACCGCTGGCTGCAACGCTGCATTCAAGCTCACTCGCGCCCGGATCAAGCTTTGTTTGGCATCGTCCAGGGGGGCGTTTTCCCCGATTTGCGATCGCGCGCGGCGAACCAGTTGGTAGATTTGGATTTACCAGGCTATGCCATCGGCGGGGTTAGTGTGGGGGAATCGGGGGATTTGATCGCAGAGATTGTGAAGGTGACTGCGCCTCTGTTGCCGGCAAATAAACCGCGTTATTTGATGGGGATTGGGACTTATCGGGAAATGGCGCTGGCGGTGGCGAGTGGCGTAGATATGTTTGACTGCGTGATTCCGACTCGGCTGGCCCGCCACGGGACGGCTTTTGTTCGTGGGGAACGCTGGAATTTGAAAAATGCTCGGTTCCGGGAGGATTTTGCTCCGCTGGATGAGTCTTGTCCTTGTTATACCTGCCAAAAATTCAGTCGGGCTTATTTGGCTCATTTGGCGCGGGCTAACGAAGTGCTGGGCTATACTTTGCTGGCGATTCACAATGTGACGGAGTTGATTCGCTTTACTGGGAGGATGCGGGAGGCGATTTTGGCAGATCGATTTACTGAAGAGTTTGCCTACTGGCTTGCACCGACAGTCGATCGATCGTGATTGCCTTGGGTGAAGATATGCGACAATTATCTGAAAATTGGGTTTAAAACCCAGTCGTTGTAGGACGGCTTTTTCCACACCGTGCGAAGTCAGAAATCCTAGGTATTTGGGTAAACATATCCACGCGCTTTGTGTGGTATGCTATCGAGATCAGACAAGATTTAAAAACCTACCCCCGGACTGGGGGAAAGTCTACGCCCAAAACATTCTTGAGGAGACATGACTACGCACGTAACGTGCATACGTGGTCAGCCTGGGAACCCTAGCAATAGGGATATTAACTACCAGCCGGGAAGTCCCTCGGTATATTTAGAGGGGATTAATCAGAGCGCTGCGCGAAGTACCCCGAATAAATTACCGAGCGTGATGAAAGGCGTGTTGGGTGTAGGTACGGAAACCGACAATTATTCTTGTACACCCCAAGATGATCTGGAAATACTCTGATACTATATTAGCAAGTGGGGGTGGAACTACCTCACTATAAAAAGCCTTTGAAAAAAAGGAAAAAGAAGCCTCCGGTCTAACTGTACTCAGTTGACCGTCAGGTTTGTTCACGACTCAAAAGTCTTAAAAATCCTCACGCCTTTAGGCTGAGGAGTGTCAAGAAAATTCTGTTGGATAGGTAGGTTGATTCATGGAAGCTGCATTACTCTTAGCAAAACTGCCCGAAGCTTATTCGATTTTTGAGCCTTTGGTTAATGTTTTGCCAGTCATTCCCGTATTTTTCTTGCTGCTGGCTTTTGTTTGGCAGGCGGCTGTCGGATTTAGATAAGTTTGATTTTAATAAAAGCAGGGGCAATTCTGGAATTGCCCCTGATTTTACGTGTTGAGTTTTTGGGCTGATCTCGTTTACGGTTGTTTCGGAATGATTTAACCGCAGAGACCGCAGAGACCGCAGAGGAAGAGAAGAGAGAGATGAATAATTAATCCGTGTAGTGCCTTCCTTCAGCTACCGCCGATCGCACTTTTGAATGCCGGTCTTTCTGAGATCCGCTTGATGTAATCTACAACGGCCGGATAAGCACTGAGGTCTAGTTTTAGCATCATCGGAATGTAGGCCAACATTGATCCGACTGCTGCGTCGGCGACGCCGAATTCATCACCCATTAAAAATGGCTGTTTCTCGAAGATTTCATTTAACGGTTTTAACAACTTGGGAGTTTCGCGATCGCGAGTTGCTTCAGTAAATATTCCCGGCCCCAGGGTGGCGTTAGCAAACGTTACCCACTGCACGATTTGAGCTTGCTGCTCCAAATTGTCTGGCATTTTACCATATTTTTGAGCTAAATACAGCAGAATTGCGCCGGATTCCCAAAGTTTAAAATCTCCGTCGGCGATCGCTGGTACTTTGCCGATCGGGTTAATTTCGAGAAACTCTGGCTGCAAGTGTTCCCCTGCTTGCATATCCAGCATGACGAATTCGTAAGGAATTCCTATTTCTTCTAGATACCACTTGACAATTGAGGCCCTGCTGCGACCTGGGCCGTAAAGTTTCAGCACGAAATTTTTATCCTTTAACACAATATTGCTGTTATAGCATTTTTTGGGAATTGGGAATTGGAAATTGCAGCCCACAGAGACTTTGATGTCACTCTTCGACTAATAACTACTGACTAATGACTAATTGCCGATAACTAATGGCACTTCTGTCAAGTGCATAAACAAGATTCTGCTGCCAATGAAAATCAAAATTGCTCCGCCCACTATCTCAATTTTATTTGCAAATAAGTTGCCGCACTTGTGTCCGATAAACACGCCTGCAAAGGCTAAAAAGAAAGTAATAAATCCGATCGCACTAACGACAGGGCCGATCGAAGTTTTTAGCACAGCAAATCCGAGCCCAACTGCAAGAGCATCGATACTCGTCGCCACCGACAGCGTTATCAAAGTCCCCGTATCTAAGGGATTGAACTTTTTCTCGCATTCTTCGCTTTGCAGCGATTCATAAATCATTCTCCCGCCAATGAAACTCAACAGCCCAAAAGCTATCCAATGGTCGATCGGTGTTATCAAAAAACTAAAACTAAGACCGATTAACCATCCTAGCACGGGCATTAGAGCTTGAAAAAATCCGAAGAATAAGGCAATTTTTAAAGCTTTATTGACCTTCATGTGTTTGATTGCTAAACCGCTCGAAACAGCGACAGCAAAAGCATCTGCTGCTAGTCCCAAGGAAAGTAAAACGGTAGTGGCTGCATCCATTTTTGTAAAATGTTAGGTGTTATAAATAAAGTCTTCCTCTTGACTGTTTTATTTTACACTAAGTTTTGATATAATTGCGTTTTTATCATAATCTATTCATTTTTGACTCACATTTATTTCACAATTGGCGAGGGTTGAAAAAATCAGCGCTTAGCTATATTCTGTAAAAGATTATTTATCAAGTAGCAGAATTGACTATGCCGCAATCTAGACCCTACCAGCCATTGCTGCTCAGGTTACTGCACGGGGTTAACGCTGCGATCGCCCTTTTAGCAATTTTGAGCGCATTTCTGGTTTACAACACCTACGATGGGCGGTTTGGCAAAGTCCCCGTGCCTCAGATTGCAGATATTATCGGGATTCACGGCACTTTTGGCAAGATGTTGCTGTTAGGAATAATGCCGGCTTTTGCATTGTACAGTTTCCACGCAGGCCAAAAACGCTTGGTGCAGCCGGATTCTTTTGGGAAACTAACGCAGTTGGGAAAACCGATTTGGTGGTACAGTTTGCACCGGATTGTGAATACATTGATGTTGCTAGCACTGACTTGGGCGATCGCTTCTGGCAGTATGGTTAAGGAAGAATGGCTGCCGGCTGGGGAATTGACGCGGGTTTGGTATTATTTACACGCTTCTGGTTGGGTGGTATTGGTATTTTGTCTGGCAATGCACTTGTTGATGAGTGCGAAGGTGGGGGGTTTGCCGCTAATTTTGTCGATGTTTGATGCCGCCTATCGCCCGGAAGATTCGCCGGCTGCTTGGTGGAAGAAAATTCGCTCTTTTGTCGATCGCTCTTAATGTGAAAATGCTTAATGTGAAAATGAACAGAAATAATTTATTAATTGTTGCGGAAGTCTTGGTAATGGGAGGCTGGTTGTTTGCTGTGGTTGCACCTTTATTATTTCCCTAATCCTAGGCTATCAATTTTTCTTAACAAATGATAGTTAGCTCTATACTGAGGACTTCAGCCCTCCGTTTTATGACGACTAAAGTCTTGACTATGGGATGAGAATTAAATAAAATCCACTTTTCATGACTGTTGTGGGATGGGCGTCCCGCCCGTCCTTTCTGGGCGGGCGGGACGCCCATCCTACAAGAAAAAAGGGAAATTATTTAATTGACGATCCTATGAAGCCAAATTAAGCTTTTCGCGCCGCTTACTAGCAAGATTTGCGACGGGTTTTCCTGGCGGCAAAATGCGATATCAAACGATCGGCAATTTTACCATAAACTCAGCACCGCCCCCAGTTTGAGATTTAATTTGAGGTTGCACCGGAGATTCAACTGTCAGGCTGCCACCGTGCAATTCTACAATAATTTTATAGCAAACCGACAGATCCAACCCTGTAAAATTTTTAAATGATTTATTATGGCCAAAATCCTCAAATATTCTGTGTTGAATTTCCTGCGTAATTATAGAGCCATTGTGGGCGATCGATACAACAATAAACCTGCCTGTATCATCCTCGAAAATATCGGTTTTGATTGTAATAAGTTGAGCGGAATTTTCAATATTTTTAACGGCATCTATAGCATGGCAGATCAGACTCGCGAATACCTGGCTCAGTTGACCGGGATAACACAAAATTGGTGGCAGGTTGTTGTACTCCTTGACTACTAATATTTTTTGCTCCAGTCTGTGAGCCAGCAACAGCAAAATATTGTCGATGCTCTCATTAACGTTGGCGTGTTCTTTGTTGGCTTCGTCAGGAAGTGAAAATTTCCTCAAAGCCAGGACTATGTGGCGAATGCCATCGGCTCCTCTTTTCAAAAAATTGAGGATGTGCGGCAACTCTTGGCTGATAAAATCTAGGTCGCAACGCTCTATTTTTTTGGCAATTCGTGGCACAGGTTCGGGATATTGTTCTCGATAGAGGCGAATTATACTAAGCAAATCTTTGATATAATCGTTGAGGTGAATCAGGCGGCCGTAAATAAAGTTAATCGGGTTATTAATTTCCTGGGCAACTTCGGCGGCTAGTTGACCCACCATTGTAACTTTTTCGCTTTGTACTAAATGCTCTTCGGTGATTCTGAGTTTGGCTAATACTTCTTCCAAAAGTTTGAGTTCTTCTTGAATTTGCCCGTGGAGTTGGGATTGGGAAATTGCGATCGCCAGTGAGTCTGCAATTGCTTCCAAAACTTGCACCTCGTCGGGAGTCGCAAATCGGCGGTTTGCACAGGCGAACAGATATCCAAGCCGATGATTCTCAGTTAGTACGGGTACTGCTGCGTAGTGACTATTTGTGAGTTCGATATGGGCGTGTTCCTCAGACGCTGTGGCATCAGGGGCTGCGGTTTTATGTAGCAGTATCGTTTCGCAGCGGTGAAGCCGTGCAGCTAAATCTCCAGAGGGCCCTCCTGCAACACCAAAGATTCCCAAGCGCGTCGGCAAACCTTCCCGGCAATATTCCCAGCCAAATTCTAAAGTATCTTGTCGGGGATCGTACCATGCGAAAATTGCTCGATCGAGCTTCAGTACAGTACCGAGTTCGTCTACTGTAGTTTGGAGGATGCGATCGAGTTCCAAGCAAGCGCGAATGCGGCCACTCAATCGGTGGAGAAGGGCTTGTGTGCGACTGCGAATGCCATTTAGGGCAAACAGCTTGAGCCCCACAATTGCGGAGAAAATAGCTGCGGCGGCAAGTACGCCGGCGGCTACTGCTAGTATCTTGAAAGGAAGGAGTTCTTTTTCGAGATTGTCGCCGGGAATTACGAGGGCGATCGACCATTCAGCTTGTTCTAAAGGAAGATAGGCAACATAAACTCTGGCACCGTTGATTTGAGTCAGCACAATGCCCGTTTTTTGATAAACCATCTCCCGGGCTACATTTGCCAAATTAGCATCTGCGGACTCTAAAAGACTGGGAGCCGAATTGTCGATATTTCCGATTAATCGAGCGTCGGGATGCACAATCGGCACTCCTTGAGAATTGAGAACAAAAGCGTAAGTTCCGGGGCCATATTCCAGCTTTCTTACTACTTGGGCAATTCGATCCATGCTAATGACGCCGTTCATTACTCCGATCGGCTTTTGTGCTGTTTTCTCAAGATTATTTGCCGAATTTGACCACACCGGAGCCGAAATGGGAACAATACTTTGTCCTTTGAGCGTGCGAGAAATGGTAGGATCGGAAACATAGACTTCCCCAGCCATTGCCTTTTTAAAGTGTTGGCGGTCGCTCACATTAATCAACGCTCTGCCGACTTTTGTGGTAAAATAAGAACCGTCGGGATCAATTAATGCGAAGTGCTGGAATTCTTGCAGTCGAATTACTTCCGATTTTAAATAAGGCTCTGCTACTGACCAATTCATCGAACGAACCGGAGGAGTGTGGGCGAGGATTTCGATCTCAGCCTTTCTAGTGCCGAGCCAGCGATCGATCTTGTTGGCGCGATCCCTAACTTCTAACAAAGCATTTCGCTCGCTTTTGGTGATAATCAAGCGGCGAACGCTTTGATAGCTGATACAACCAATGATGCTAGTTGCCAGAATTGTTACCCCCAAAATTAAGAGCGCAGTTTGGTACCCAAGATGGTATTTGCCCTTTAATTCTGCTGGCAATAGTCGAGTTAATTTCCACCACTTTACTCTCGCAAAGCTTCGCATGGTTTGACCAATTTGTGAGATTGAAATCCTGAGCTCACCTACTATCTACTCGCCCGCCTGCCAGTAGTCTTAAACTACTAGCATTCAATAATTGCGGGGATTTTTTAATTTCCCCCCTCCGAACGGCTTCTATCGTTTCCGGTTGCACTCCTTATGATATAAAGGACACGGCAGTGCCGTTTCCCTACCCAGATTAATTGTAGGGACACGGCACTGCCGTGTCGAAAGCGGTGGGTAATATTAATTCCGATGCTACCCGCTTTGATATAGCCATCCTAAATCATTTGTAAATTTCTTACCCCCTCCCCTTGATAAGGGGAGGGTTGGGGTGGGGTCAAAAATTTACGACTCCTGCAAGGATTGCTATATCACTTTGTTAAACAGGAATAATATCATACCACATTTTTGATAAATTAAAAACTTTCATCAACTCGTTAATTATTTTTTACAGTCGTTAATAATTGATGTTATTTAGGTGATGTGAGCAGTAGACTTTTTAGGTTGAGATGTTTGGTGTGTGTCTTAATCAATAGTCCAGACTGTTTTTAGTTTGTCGTCTGAAACCCTTGATTTTCGGTTAGTATTTCGAGTACGCAATCGCGTTGAAACCCTTATTATACGGTTGGTAATCAAAAACTGTCCGCACTATTTCTTAATAACGAAATATTAAAAGTTTTTCGTTCATTATTAATGAAGGAAAAACTTGTTAAATCTTTAATTTACATCTCAACAATCAAAAGTATTTTAGGTGCATCCGCTGGCTGAGGCACTGTTAAATTGCCCCAGTTGCGGGATTTGTTTAAAGAACCTTGTGAGTGTGTTCGTGCTGTTTCACATTGTCTTCAGTGCGAATGACGCGCTCGGAGTTGAGCACTCTTTTGCGTTCTAAGGAATAAGTAAAGTCGTTGCGAACTGTTCCCAAGGGAATGTGAAGTTGAGCTTGGGGGCGGATTTTGTAAGTGCGGGCAGCGGCGATCGCCCGAAAGGCAAATTCTTCGCTAAACTGAGATGATGTCGGGAATTCTGGCAACATTTTGGGTGTTTCGCCGTCGAGCACTGCTCCCAAAGTCGTCCCGCAAATCATTAAATAAGATGTGGGAATTCCCTTCAAAATTGCTTCCAAAGCTGCTGAGGGAATAGCTTCGATTACTTGCACTTCAAAAACTTCGCCTTCTTCTTTGATGAAGCAGGTAGCTACACCGACTGCTATGTAGTCGTCGGTGCAGAGATCAGGAGCGTTGGGATAAACTGTTGCAGTCGTCATAAGAAAAGCTTGGTAGTGTGGAAACCGGGAACGAGAAATTAAGCGATTTTAGATTTGAGATTTGAGATTTATTCCACGGTTTTTTTCGGGGATTTTACGTGAAAAATCTCAAACTGGCTGTTCTAATACCTAAAATTGTTGAGTTAAGCTCCGAAGAGCCGATCGCACGATTGTGTCGATCGTACCACATCAAGGTAGATGCCGGATGATTCGGCAAGGATTCCCCGCCGCCACGACGTTTGCGGGAATATCTTTGACAACAACACTGCCTGCGCCGATCGTGCTATTGTCGCCAATAGTGACTCCTGGACAAATAATACTGCCGCCGCCAATCCAAACATTATTGCCAATATTAATTTCAGCGGCGAGTTCTAGGCCAGAAAGCCTCATTTCCGGGTCTGTGGGGTGAAAAGCTGTGTAAATTTGTACGTTGGGCCCGCACAGCAAATTTTCGCCAATGTTAACTCGATTGCAGTCGAGAATCACACAGCCAAAATTCATATACAATCCGTTTCCAGCATAAATATTGCTGCCGTAGTCGCAGTAGAAAGGTGGCTCGATTTCAACTTTTAGCCCAACTGCACCGAACCATTCTGCGAGAATTTCTAACCGTTTCTCTGGTTCGTCTTCGCCGGTAGAATTGTAAGTTCTGGCGAGGCGGCGGGCTCGCTGGCGCTCTAAAATTAATTGCTCATCAGCAGCTAAATACAATTCACCGGCGAGCATTTTTTGTTTTTCGGTTTTTTCCACAGTTTTTTCCCAGGTAAGAATCGGCGGTTGAAACCGCTACTTCACCAACGAACTTCATCTCTAAGAGACTGAAAAATAATGTAGGGTGCGAAGGGCGCACCTTACCGCTATAAGCTGTTGCGGAATTTAAATTGTCTGTCAACAAAAAATCTTGTGGGGAGTAGGGGTTGGGCGTCCCGCCCGCCCTGAATATACAATTTAAATGCGCGACAGCTTAATTAGCGCGTCAGATCATTTTTTGATGTTGTAGCATACATTTAGGGTTCAGGTTTTGACTGCAAACAAACAGCTAAATCCAGATTGGCTAATTTCTCAAAAGCTCGATCGATCGATCCTTTCCCCCGCAAAAAACCAGTATTTGCACCGGGACAAATATACTGTAAAGTTTCTGGCGAAAATCGATCGATAATTGACTTCACGCTGTTAATTTGCCTAGGCCAGTGAAAAGTTTTTGCCGTCAACAGCGGTACTGGGGCGGCTTCTCGGTTGGGAAGCAAGTGCCTACCCGAAAACAGCACTCCACCGCTGCCACTATGATAAAGGCAAGAGGAACCAGGAGAATGGCCAGGAGTCCAAAATGCTTTGATTCGATCGCTCACAACAAATTCTCGCTCAAAAACCGTCACCTTCAAACCCGGCAGTAAATAAGCTTCCTGCTCTTGAATCAGGATCTCGCACCCCGTGGCTTCCTGAATCTCCCGCGCCTTGGCGATAGCGCCACGGTGGGTGAGAAACAGCAGTCGCACGCCGCCCTGTTCCCGCAAAAATGTTTGGTTAATCTCATCCCAAGCGGGACAATCTACCAGGATGTTAGTTTGGTTTTCTACAATGAAATAGGCTGTTGCACCCAGGGTATCCCGGTTAGGCGGGAAAGCCAGGATATTGTCGAGCACGGGCCTGGGTTGTTTGGAGACTGAACTCTGTTGTTTCAAGGAAGTATTTCAGAAGGGAATGGGATAAATATTATGTTCTTTTTACTATGGTTGTTCGTATTGGGGCTGATATCGTACTTCTTGTTGCAAAACGGCACCAGCCGCATCACCAGGACTCCGATATGGCTGCTGTGGCTGGTAATGATGGCGCCTGCGCTGATTTGGACTGGTTGGATGTTAGTTTACGGCACCAGCAAAACTGTACCGCCGGAGTTGGTAATTATACCTTTTCTGGTTTGCCCTTTTTTGTATTGGTTTTTGGTACAGTTGGGGCGCAAGAAAATTACCGCCGAAACTGCACAGCAGGTAGCAGACTCGGAGACTGAACCTGCAAAGCCAAAACCGCCCGTGCGCCCAATCAATGCAGCAGAAGAAGCGAGTTTGCGCGATTGTTTTCCTTGGTCAATTTACTTTTTGCGAGATTTGGAATTTCGGCCACAGGCTGTAATTTGTCGCGGACAGTTGCGAACCAACCCGGAGGCGGCTTATCAGGCGATTCGGGAGAATGTGGAGAGGCTTTTTGGCGATCGCTTTTTAGTAGTATTTCAAAACAGCTTGAGCGGTCAACCTTTTTTTGCTATAGTTCCCAATCCTAGCCACCAATCAGGGGAAACTCCTGTCAAAACCGAATCTGTAACCCGGCCATTTTTTGCATTAGCTTTGCTGCTGATCACAGTGTTTACGACTACCCTTGTCGGGGCACGACTTGCCGGAGTTACTGAACAAGCTTTGCAGTCCAACCCATCAATGTTGCTACAGGGTTTGGCTTACTCGCTGGCTCTAATTACAATTTTAGCAATTCACGAATCCGGCCACTATTTAGCAGCCCAATCCTACAAAATTCGCACGACTTTGCCTTATTTTATCCCGATTCCTTTTTTCTTAGGAACTTTTGGAGCTTTCATTCAAATACGGAGTCCAATTCCCAACCGCCGTGCTTTATTTGATGTTAGCATTGCCGGCCCCCTTGCGGGTTTAGTGGCGACAGTGCCATTATTAATTTGGGGTTTGAATCATTCGACTATTGTACCGCTGTCTGAGAAGTCGGGAATGTTAAATTTTGACTCTTTCAAACCCAGTTTTTCGCTGCTGATGACTTTGTTGAGCAAGTTAACCTTGGGTGGTGCTTTCAATGCGGAAACTGCGATCGATTTGCATCCAGTAGCGGTGGCGGGTTATTTGGGTTTGATCGTGACGGCGTTTAATTTGATGCCGGTGGGACAACTCGACGGCGGGCACATTGTACACGCGATGTTCGGCCAGCGAGCGAGTATGGCGATCGGGCAAGTTGCTAGACTTTGTATGCTGCTGCTTTCTTTTTTGGAACAGGGTTTGCTGCTGTGGGCGATTATTTTGTTTTTCACGCCACTAAACGACGAACCGGCGTTGAATGATGTCAGTGAATTGGATAATCGGCGGGATTTTTTGGGGTTGCTGGCGATCGGGCTTTTGTTAATGATTTTGTTGCCCGCGCCCAGGGTACTCCTTGAGTGGTTAAATGTTTAGCAGGAAGTTCGGCAACGGATTTTGTAACGGATGTAACGGATATAGCCTTTCGATCTCTCATATGAGGTACTATCCGGCATAGGCCTCCGTGGCCATAGGCCTCCGTAGGCATAGGGCATACCTCACCACGCTTGAGAACCGCTATAGAAGAAAGAAGAAACAAGAAAGACTTACTAAAATCCTCGACATTTCTGGATAAATCCCGAAATAGCTAAGTAAGTCCCGGCTTTCGTTATTAGGGAGCGTTAAAGTTCATACCTTGGAGTACGTGCCAGCCCCAAGCACTATAACTCCGCAGTTAAACAGGCAAGGATTTGTAAAGCCAGTGCTGTGGAGAAAGTACCGCCTAATAACTATGCCGAGGCAACCT
>NZ_JAUBTV010000122.1:0-16297 GCF_036705145.1 Microcoleus sp. B5-D4
GTCCTTTTTGGACGGGCGGGACGCCCATCCCACAATAACAATTAAAATTGTAAGTTATTTAATTCGCGATCCTTAGCAACCAGGCTGACGGGGTGGTCACCCCGTCAGAGCAATAGGTAAAGTTAATTGACACTCAAGCGGGCTAAAGCCACGCTCGATTCTGCTGACAGAATAACTCTAGTTATTACTAAAGTCTAATTCTCGCTACGGTGGCCAAACACCGTCTACCCAGTCGGTCAAGTTTTACACCTAACTTACTGGCTACTTTTCTTAGAATATTGCCCGCGCCATTCAGATCCGCGTTAATTATAGTTCCATCGGCAGAGCAATACAGCCCACGTTTAATGCGCTTTCCAGATGCTTTCCACCCAGACGGTTTCTCACCGTATTTGGGTAGGGAATCTCCATCAATAAAGCTAGCCTTGGGCGTATACGCTTCTTCTGTTTCAGTGAACTTGATACCGTGCAAATTGCAAAGTTGCTTTAAGCGATCTTTCAATTTTCCCAAAGGCATTTGAACAAACTTTTGATTATTTAGTTTACCCATATCAACATTGGACTTAAACCCTTGGTTCCATCCGATTACTAGATTGCCGATACCGTGTTTCAAACAATGGTCAACGATAAACTTTGCAGCTTTGTTGATACCATCGCGGATCTGGTGATTGCGCTTGCGGGTTACGCGGTCTAAGCAACCGTCCCAATAACCCGTGGGCTTTCCTTCTTTTCTAGTCGCTACTTTCTTATTCCAAAGTTGATTCCTTGCCTTCATGGCGCGAGCATCAATCAAGAAAGAATTTCCGAGCGTGTCAATACAAGCTGCTAAGTTGTCAGCCGTTCCCAAGTCAATTGATAGAGCTTGATTGTAATCTAAATTATGTTGCTTACATTCTATTTCGTAAGACATTTCTAAGTAGAAAGCGCCATTCTTAGGGAGAATCGTGAACTCTTTAACCTTTGTGTAGTCAATGTTTGACGGCATGGGTAGAAAGAATTCAGAAACCCCAAACCAGCGCCGTACTGTTAAGCCCAGGGAAAATCTCAACTGGTCGCCGACAAGCGCTGGCTTTAATCCACCAGAATTTGGGTAGGCGACTTTAAACAATTTAGAACCTGTTAAATAGCTCGGAGGCTTGGGTCTAAAGTGCAATTGACCTTTGCTATACAAAGCTTTTAACTCTTTGAAGCTTTTGAACGCCTCCGTAACCGACATCAAAGTTTGTTGCATAGGCGTTGAAGGCAGCGACTTAGCAACCATCGACTTTGCGATTGACGGTTCAAAAGATAAGTCAAATTTTCCAGTCAACAGTTTTCCTGTTTTGAAAAGTGTTTGACGAGCGAAGTAAACAGCACTATTGTACAGCTTGCCGGATTGCCGACAAAGATATTGTAATACGGCTTCAACTTCTTTGGTGGGAGACAACAACATTGGCTGCACTCCCATTGTTTTTTTGACTTTAGTCACCTCTTTTTCCCGAAATTTAGTTGATTTATTTAGTTGAGGTGAGTATAGTGGATAAGTCAATTCATAACAACAAAACTTTATGTTGCCACTTCCTGAGTACCAGACTCACAACCACGTCAAATTCCTACTTAATTACCATTTTGTGTTTATCCCCAAACGCCGGAAAAAAGTTCTGGTTGGCAGTGTAGCAACTAAGCTGCGTGAAATATTTTTAGCACTTTCAATCGAGAAAGGTTGGGATATTTTAGCTCTGGAAGTAGCGCCAGATCACGTACACTTATTTGTAGCGGTTAAGCCGATGGATACTCCTGCGTTAGTTGTCAAGGCATTCAAGGGACGTTCTAGTCATAATTTAAGGGCTGAATTTCCAGAATTAAAAAAGCTGCCGTCTTTATGGACGAGCAGCTATTTTGTTAGTACCGCAGGCAATATTAGTAGTGAAGTTGTTAGGAAATACATCGAAGATCCGCATCACTCTGCTAATTAAGAAAGACACTCTTGACTGAAGTCCCCCGAGTCGCTTCCCACGAGCGGGCTGAAGCCACGCTCGTTTCCCGCATCCCGTATTAATTTTTATGAAATTTTAATAAAATTGAAAAAAGTCAAAAGTAAGAAAGCTTTCAGTAAAAACAAGATTTTTTACTTTTGGCTTTTGACTTTTGACTTTTAGCACATCGAGTATTCAACTCAAAACTCAAAACTTAAAACTCTTAAGGCGCTGCTGCCGCCCTGCGGTTGGCAACAATCAGATTAGCCTGATATTCTGCCGCTTTTTGCTGAGCCTTTTGATAGTTCGGGCTGGTTGACGGTACGGCTCTCATGAGCTTAACCGCTTGCTGCCACTCGCTTGCTACTGCGATCCACTCATTTTGAGACTGAGCCTTCTGGGCCGAAATTGCAGCCTTCTGAGCTGTGTTAACGGCTGCCCTCCAAGAGTCAGGCTTAGGCACGGCGGCTTTTGGTGCAGGTGAGGCTGGAGCTGGGCTTGCTGGCGCTGTAGCAGTGGGATCGGGTTTTGGTGCAGGTGAGGCGGCCTGTGGGGTGCCCGGAGATGCGGCGGTCGAGGATGCAGCGGCTTTAGAAGGGGGAGATGAGGGTTGGGGGGAGGGGGAAGCAGCTTCGGGGGCTATCGGTTCTGGGTTAGAGTCGCCGAAGGGGAAAGTTTTAGTAAAGAAAAGCCCTGCGATCGCCGCCAGAGGTACTAAGATACCCACAGGTATTACCCATTTGGGAAATTGTTTTTTCGGAGGCGGGGCTTGATCTTCGTATTCGTCTTCGTCTTCCTCGTCGTCATCTCGATCGAATTCTCCTTCTTGATAATAGTCTTCCTCTTCGGGCTCGACATCATCTAAACCTACAGACTCGTCAGGCATTCCACTATCCAAGGGGTAAGGCATTGAACCCGCAGGCATCAGATCAATTTCATCTTCCCACGCAGGCTCACCGTCACCTGTTCGGCGTCCGTAAACCTTTACAGTGTGAATTGATTCGAGTCCCAGCTTCGTCATGCCGGTGCGGATGAAATCGACCAATACCATTTGATCCGGTACTTTGTCTGCCTCCAGGATTATGTGGAGGCAGCCGTTGTCCCGCGTCACATCGGCGTTGATGCCTTTGGGTTTGAGTGTACGGTTGATGCTAGATGCGATCGCTTTTGGATCGCCCTGCTTGAGCAGTTCCCGCGGGTTCTGTTGTGTCATGGGTAGCGCTCTTTTTTTGGGGGGGGTGGAGAGCCGGCAAATAATATTAACCGATCGGCATTCGGCGGACAATATTTATTTACCACATTAACTTCTAATTTGGCATTCTGAGAGTATTTCTAGTATCTATTGACCTTTTGACTCGCGAGCCGGCATCAAGCACATAGCCGAAGAAAGAAATTTGTTATAAAAATTTACAGTAAAGCGCCGCTCCTGTGCTCTGTCGCGCATCAGCGAAACAAGCTAGAAAGTTCTATAACTTTGGTTTGCAGGGTTGAGATTTCTTCTCGGCCCCGTTTTAAAGAAGCTTCTAACTCTAGGAGCAAAGGCAAACTTTTTTGCAGTTTTTCTAAGCTGGCATTCTTGACTTCTTGCCGAAAATAGTATACTCGTTTCGGATTGCCAAGATCTAGAGCTTGAGCAATTTTATCATCGCGATCGCCCGCTTGGATCATCGCCTTTACCCACAGCCAAATCCGAAACTTACCAGTCAAGCCAGCCACAATCCTCAAACCAGGCTCGCTGCGGCCAGTTAAGCCTGCCAATAAATCCAAAGCGGCGGAGGTATTGCCCTCGCGAATCGCATCGGCTAGCTGGAAGGTATTCTGGGCGTGACAGTGTACCAGTGCCGCAACTTCTTCCGGGTTCAGAGGTTGGCTGCGGTTGCCCGCAAACAGCAGCAATTTTTCGAGTTCGCTGTATAGCTGTCTAGTATCGCTGCCAATGGATTCGGCCAAAAGTTCGATCGCCGTGGCGGTCAATTTTACGTTCATTTCGCCTGCGACTTGACGCACCCGCTGGGCTAATTCTTTGTCATTCCAAGGCGGAATCGGTGAAAATTCTCGAAATTCGGCGGACTCTTTCAGTAACTTGGTAGATTTGAGCCGGCTGTCGGGTTTTTTGACGGATGTCAGCAGCAGCACGGTGGTAGGGGGAATCACCGGCAGTGTCCGTTCAAATTGCGCTAACAGTTCAGGAGAGCACTGCTGCGTTACAGTCGTATTTGCCAGCCAGACAAAACGGCTGCCGGTACCGAAGGGCGGCGTTAAGGCTCGATCGAGCCCTTCGACCACAGCGTCGGCCCGATCGGCAATAATCTTGTCATAGTTAAAACTAGCCCAGTTGGGGTCGAGGACTGTTTGGCGCAAACTGGTCACAGCCTGGGCCATCGCAAAGTCGTCTTCCCCCCAAAACAGGTAAATTTGCATAAAGAACGCTCAGTAGCCCAAAAAATCACAGTTGCACGTTCCGCAAGTCCAACATATCCTGAATAGGACTGTTGGAAGCCCGCACCATAATATAAAATTTGGTGTGGGAGTTTGTCACCGCGAGGAAATCAAGATTGGATGATACTTATCAAGCTTACGTAAATCGGGTGGCGCGAATGACGCTGCTGGACTCCTACAAGTCCCAGGTGGAACACATTCAGGAATCTCCAAAATTTAAGCCCGACGAAACTGGCCGCAGAGATCCTGTACCTTTTCCAGGTTATTCGGTGATTACGCCCCCTGCGGGGGAAGATGCGGAAAATGCTGCATTTTATAGTAATTTGCACTCGAGCCAACAACGGCTATTGCAGGAAATAGCGGAGGGTTCGCTCGTGGCACTGCCTCCTGATACCTTCCATTTAACCGTAGCCGATTTGATCTGGAGCAGCGCTTTTCGAGATGCCTCTGATAAAAATCCCGAATTTGAGGAGCAACTGCGCTCGCGCATGGCCGATCGTTTTGCCGCCTGCAAACCCTTGGCGGGCGGCGCTCCCATTCGCTGGATAGTGCTGGGGTTGATGGTGATGACTAGAGCTGTGGGTGTTTGTTTGGCACCGACGGACGAAAACTCTTACAAGCAAATTCTGGAGTTTCGCCGATCGATCTATCAAAATCCCGATTTAATGGCTTTGGGAATCGAACAGCAATATCATTTTACGGCACACATTACTCTGGCTTATTTTGGGGATGTCGGGCCGAACCTTGACCGCGATCGCTTGTGCGCTTTGCTGTCAGAGTTAAACGAGCAATGGCTGGACACGCCCCAAGAACTGTCCGTACACCGAGTGGAACTGCGGAAGTTTGACGACATGACCACCTATCTCCGGCAACCGGAATGGCCTGTTTTTGAGTTTTAACGAAGGAAGAAGGAAGAGGGAAGAAGGAAGAGGGAAGAAGGAAGAAGGAAGAGGGAAGAAGGAAGAAGGAAGATTTTTTCCCATCTCCCACTCTTCCCATCTCCCACTCTTCCCATCTCCCACTCTTTCGCCCCCTCTCCCCCTCTCCCCTGTGACAATAGTCAGGATATTGGCTATTAAGGGATCAGAATTAAATAAAATCCACTTTTCATGACTGTTGTGGGATGGGCCTAAGAGCCCGCCCAGAAAGGACGGGCTCTTAGGCCCATCCCACAAGAAAAAAGGGAAATTATTTAATTGACGATCCTAAATGCTTTAATTATTTTTGTTTGACATTAAAGTCAAGGAAACAATTTATGAAAAACCAGGAAAAATCAGTAATTCTGGTTTTTTACTTTTTGCTTAAAAAGTGACAGTAAACGTTGTTGGTATAGGTTTAGATGGAGCTGCTGGGCTGAGCGAATCGGCGCGGCAGGTTGTAGAAATGGCCGCTCTGCTAATAGGGAGCGAGCGCCATTTGAGCTATTTTCCCCAGCACGACGGAGAGCGCTGGGCGTTGGAAGATTTGACCGAAGCAATTCTGGAAATTCGGCGCTGGTGGGCGACCCAAGCCGAATTAGAGCCCTCTGCGGGGACGGTGGAACCCCGCGATCGACCGATCGTAATTTTAGTGGCCGGCGACCCGCTGTTCTACGGCTGGGGAAAGTTGTTAATTTCCCAATTGCCGGCAGAAAAATTGACGTTTCACCCCCATGTCAGTTCTGTGCAGTTGGCTTTTAACCGCTTGCAAATCCCTTGGCAAGATGCTCATTGTGTAGGCTCTCAAGGACGCTATTTTGAGGAGCTGACGGCGAAGCTGAAGCTCGGTGTGGAGAAGATTGCGGTGCTGGCGGACGAAGCTCATACTCCGGCTTTACTGGCAAGTTTGGTGAAAGCTCTAGATTTGCCGACACGCTACAAGTTTTGGGTTTGCGAAAATTTGGGGGCTGCCGAGGAACGGGTAAGCCCCAAGTCTCTGGAAGCTTTGCTGGGAGAGTCTTTTGCACCGCTGAGCGTGGTGGTGATGCTGCGGGAACCCCCGCCGGGGACGGAACCTTTGGATTTGGAAAAGTTGCCTTTGTTGGGAATACCGGATGCAGCTTTTATCGGTTGTGGAGATAAGCCGGGTTTGACGGTTGAACGGGAAGTGCGGGTGTTGGTTTTGGCACAATTGGCTTTGCAACCGGGACAAGTTGTCTGGGATGTGGGTGCTGGTAACGGTTCTGTGTCGATCGAGATTGCTCGTTTATTCCCGCAGTCTGAGGTGTATGCGATCGAAAAAACGGTTTCTGGTACTTCTGCGATCGAGTTCAACTATGGCCGTTTTGGGCTGCAAAATGTGTTCTCGATTCACGGAACTGCCCCGGAAATCTTGCACCGCTTGCGTCCTCCGCACCGGATCTTTATTGGCGGTAGTGGCGGAGGGTTGACTAAAATTTTGGGCGTTTGCGCGCTGCGGCTGCTTCCTGGAGGCTCGATCGTGCTGGCTTTGGATGCTTTTGAGGATATTGCTACTGTTTTGAGCTGGATTGGCGATCGGGTGCGTCGGGAACCGCACTGGAGTTACCGAATCGTGCAAGTGCAGTTATCGCGTTCTGTGGCTGGGGGGAATTCAACTCGTTTTGATGCGTTGCGGCCTGTTTCGATTGTGACGATCGATCGACACTTGAATTAATCTGAAATCTGTGATATTCGCGCTTCATCGTCGGGCGTACAATCGAGTCAACATTCAACACTCAACCATCATTCAGTTTTGCGACCCCGAATCAACAATTAACAGTCATGAGGAGTGAAAACCGCAATTGATATAATATCCTGTCCGGTCGAGCGATCGGGATTTTTGTAAGGGCGGGTTCACCAACAATACCTGCCAATAATGGACAATCTCAAAAACCCGCCCCGACCGGGATATTATGGTTTATCGATCGGACACGATCTAACTCTAACTTTTGGGTCTACGCAGAACACAGAGCATCCTTTGGTTAGCGGAGAATCTCCAAGCGGTGCAACAATGATTTTAGAACTCAAATAATTAATTTAACACCTATGGATCAACTGCTGCGCCAACTAATTGAGGAGGTATGCGAGTATCCCCAAAACAGCTCCCAAAGGCGCAAAGCGATGAACCGATTGCTCGCCGAACTGCAGGAACTTCCCGGACTACTGCGATCTGCACATCCCGATTATTTAGACGCCTTAAATAAAACCTGGGTATGGGTGAACAAAAGCATTTGCTCGAACTTCAAGCTTAGCGATCCGAATGTGTCAAGACGACTGCGACAATGGATAAATAGTTACCTAGAGTGGCGCATTAAGGATTTGAATTTACCTTCTCAACCGCCCACCTACAGTTTAGATGCCCTCATAGGAGGCTCAGATACTACAACCGCGTTGCTGGATGTGCTTTCAGAAACAAGTTTTTCCCCTCCTACCCGCAGTGGTTTGGATGGCTATATCGCACTTTTAGAGCAAGAAAATTATCAGAATATTATTCAACAGCTAGAACAATACGTCCAAGAAGACCCCGATGGGAAATTTCGCTCCTGTCATCCTAAAAATCATCCAGAGTGTAACTGTCAAGTGATCACATTAAAGGTGCTGTTTAAAACCACGCCTGACAAGTTTACTGCGATCGCCAAAGAATTTAACATCAACTACCAAACTCTAAAATCACACTGGGAAAGGAACTGTCGCCCCTTGCTCCAAGCGATCGCATTAGAGCTAGGATACACAAGAGAAGATTAAATTATGCAAAGCACAAACCCAACGCTATTGACAGTTCCACTAGGTACTGATGCTCACCGCACCGCTCGAAAATTTGCTGCCGAAACTCTGCAACTCGCTCCTGAATTGACAAAGCATGAGGCTGCCAAACGAGTTTATGTGAATACTTTAGCAGTTTATGTTGTCTATAGTTACCTCAAATGGCAAGCCTACGAACCCGATTTAATTCAAGGCGATAGTTGGCATCCAGTCGTCCGTGCCCAGTGGGATATTGCTGATTTAGTGTTACCAGGGATGGGTAAATTAGAATGCCGCCCGGTTTGGTTTGGAGAAAGTGCGATCGTAGTTCCACCAGCAGCCATAGAAGACAGAATCGGCTATGTAATAGTGGAATTTGGGGAAAAATTAGACTCAGGAAAACTGCTAGGATTTACCCCATCACTGGATAATTCTGCATTGCCAAGCCAGATCCAGATTGCCCAACTCCAAAACTTAGATGATCTGATCGATCATCTCTATCGTCTGGAATTAGGAAATCAGTTTTTGAGAAGTGACGATCCAGTAGCCGTAGAAGTGCGACAACTCTTAGAAACACAAAATTTTACCGAAATTATGGCTCAATTAGAGCGCATTTACCGAACTACTAAACCCATTAAATGGCGGTATGCAGGAGCAGATGTATTAGTCGCTAGTCTTCCTATTAATCCTTATCATCAAATAGTTGAGTCTTCTGCTGAAAAACAGGCTTTTATTGGAGAAATTGGTCGAGAAGAAAAAGTTATCTTCGCAGATTTCCACATCCAACAATTAGCCCAAAAAATGCTAAATAAATTAGCAGGGATTTGGGATGTTGAAACAAAAAATTAAATATTTTTTTCAACAAAGTGAGAACATCCCCATTTTGTAAAAAGCGTTTTTTAGGAATGCGAGTATCATGCTCGCTTGCCTATATATTTGTAACGATACAGATACTTGCACTCCTGTGATATCAAATCCCCTACCATCGGAATTAATATTACCCATAGCTTTCGACACGACGCAGTGCCCCGTGTCCCCAAAATTAATCCGGGTAGTCCAAGGGGACTGCCGTCTCCTCTATATCATGTCTGAGTGCAACCGGAATTGATATAAAACCAACATGATATTAACCCAAAAAATGTAACATGAAAGAACAGCTCAACTCTGCTTATCGTCACCTAATTGAAGTGCTACGTACCTGTCCTGATGGTGAAGAGCGAGATATTTTGGATGACTATTCATACCTCATTAATGAAGGTTTATTAGAGGTGATGGAAGAGGTTGCCGATGAGTTATTGGTTGAGGAAAATGAAGAGGGATCTGACTGGCTGCGGAGTGCTGTGGCGCAGATAAAAGACTTAATTCAAATTAGATATGACTTAGCTAATTCTCAAGGCTTATTAATTTTTTTCATAGAAGTCTTAGAAGCAATCAAAGCAAGCGAAGGAGATGCAGAAGTTGTGTATCCTATTTTAGAGAAAAATTTAGAGAAATTAGATGATAATTTTGATTGGTTTTTGCGAAGTTGGGCAACTGACATTTTAGCGAAATTAGAGTCTAAAGAAGCTTACGATATAGCCACTGTAATTAGCACTTTTAGTAGCCTTATTCAAGAATTTACTCTGGGCGATTGTGTAAACAATATTGAAATTGCGATCGCGGGATATCAACAAGTAGCGGCGGCGCTCAATCGGGAAGATTACCAGGAGGATTGGTTGGTTACTCAAAACCATTTGGGGTTTGCTTATCAAATTCGCATTGCTGGGAACCGTAGCAGGAATTTAGAAAGAGCAATTGAGTGTTATGAATTAGCTTTACAATGTTGTAATGATACCGATGAACCGCAATTATGGAGTTTGATTCAACATCGCTTAGGTTTAGTTTATTTTGACAGAGTTGAAGGTGATTTAGAAGAAAATCTGGAGAGGGCGATCGCTGCTTTTGAATTAGCATTGAAAGTGTGGAATTGTCAAGAGTTTCCCTTAAAATGGGCGGAAATTCAGCATGATTTAGGTTTGGCTTATATCCACCGTGTTAAGGGAGATGAATCGGAAAATATAGAACTAGGAATTAAATATTATCAAGCTGCTTTAGCTGTTTATCCAAAAGAGGATAATCCTACAGATTGGGCAAGAATTCAAAATAATTTGGGTCTAGCTTATTATAATCGTATTCAAGGGCAAAAATTAGATAACCTTGAAAGGGCGATCGCCACTTTTCACAATGCCTTACAAGTCCGTACTTATACTGATTATCCCATACAGTGGGCAGAAACTCAAGAGAGCTTAGGTAATGCTTATATTACAATTGAAGAGAATCGAGACGACAATTTCCAAAAAGCAATTGAGTGTTATCAAGCAGCTTTAACTGTTTATAGTGCTGAAGATTTCCCCGAACAATCGAGTACGATTCAATTTTGTATGGGAGATGCTTACCGTCAAAAAATAGAAAATCGTGCTGATAATCTTGAGAAAGCGATTGAGTGTTATCAAACTGCTCTACAAATTTGTAAGAAAGAAGAGTTTCCTGAATTATGGGCGTTTATTCATAATGATTTAGGGGCGACATATCTCAGCAGATTCAAGGGAAGTCAAGAACAGAATATAGAATTAGGTAGGAGTTTGATAGAGGCTACTTTACAAGTTTATAATCGTGAGGACTATCCCGACAATTGGGCGAACACTCAAAATAATTTAGGATTTTCCTATTATCTTTCTACAACCGGGAAGTATTCCGATAACTTGGAACGGGCAATTGCATATTATGAATTAGGATTACAAGTGTATAATTCTGAGACTTTTACAGAAGTGTGGGGACTGATACAACTTAACTTAGCAGTTGCTTATTTAGAGAGACTAAAAGGAGACCTTTCCGAAAATATTGAAGCTTCAATTGCTGCTTCTCAAAATGCCTTAACTATTTACGATCCAGAGACTTCTTTAGAAAATTGGTTGAAAATTCAGAATAATTTAGGGTATGGCTATCAAAATAGAGTTAAAGGAGAGCAACTTGATAACCTTGAGAAAGCTCTCAGCTATTATAAAATTGCTTTAGATGCTTGCTGTTCTACTCAATTTCCTGAAATTTGGGGTTTGCTCAAAAATAACTTAGGAACTTTTTATTTAAGAAATGCTCAAGGAAATCAAGTTGAAAATGTAGAAGAAGCTATTGTACTTTATCTGACCTGTGTTGAATCTTATCAAAAAGCATTTAATCGTAAACAATGGTCGATGATTCAAAATAATGTAGGGATTGCTTACCTCAATCGCAAATATGGTAGCCGTCTAGAAAATATAGAATTAGCAATCGAAGCTTTTAATAATGCTTTGCAAGTTCGTAATTCTGAAAATTATCCCGAACAGTGGGCGGAAACACAACAGCATTTAGGAGTTGCTCATAGTGAACGAATTTATGGCGATTCCTTACAAAATTTAGAAAATGCTATCAAATGTTATGAAAATGCTTTATTAATATATACTTGTTTAGATTTCCCTGAACAGTGGGCAATGCTTCAAAATAATATTGGTAGTGCTTATAGCGAAAGTCGGCTAGGAGATGAGGATAATAACTTAGAAATAGCCATTGATTACTATCAAATGGCTTTGCAAGTAAATACCCGTCAAATTAACCCTGAAAATTGGGCAATGATCCAAAATAATTTAGGAAATGCCTATAGGAGGCGAACTATTGAAAATGAAGTTGAAAATTTAGAAATGGCTATTTTTTACTATAAGTCAGCTTTGGAAGTTTATACTCAGAAAGATTTTCCTGAAGATTGGGCTATGGTGCAATTAAACTTAGGTTATGCTTATAGCGATCGCACTCAAGGAAGTATTGACGAAAACCTAAAACTGGCGCGGGACTATTACCAAGCTGCTTTAGAAGTTTATACTCTCAAAGATTTTCCTGAAAATTGGGCAACTGTACAAAATAATTTAGGTTATCTCTACCACAATTTAGAGCAGTTTACCGAAGCAATGCAATACTTGAAATTAGCATTAAAAGTCAGAACTCCTCAAGCTTTCCCCCAGCATTGTCTGATTTCGGGACAAATTTTAGGTCAAATTGCCTTCAAATTAGGACTATGGATAGAAGCTATTGAAGGGTATTGTCTTGCTATTGAAGCATTAGAACAATTGCGAGTTTGGGCTAATACCGATCGACGCCGCCAAGAAATTTTAGGAGAAGATATATATCTTTATGAACATATTGTACAAGCATTAGTTAATACGAAAAATTTTCCACAAGCTTTTGAATATGTAGAACGTTCCCGTTCTCGTCGCTTAGTAGATTTAATTGCCAGTAATGACCTTTACTCTCATGGAGATATACCTTCAGAAATAGAAGAATATTTAGCAGAATTTGAAGGAATTCAACGACAGATAGATTGCGAACGTTACGGTTTAAAGAAATCAAGTAAAAAGCAGAAGTTAATTGCAGTTAGAGCTAACGATCTAATTGATATGGATTGTACACGCAATCGAGCAGCTTTAGAAGCCATTAGTGAAAATATCCAAGGTTTAGAAAGTCAAAAGCAACAAATTTGGGAACAACTAAGACGTTTAGATCCGGTTTTAGCGGGCGAAATTCAAGTCAGTCCCCCTAATTTAACCGCGATCCAAGAACTCATCGATCGCCCTACTACAGCTATACTTAATTTTTACACTACTGATGAAGATACATATGTATTTGTTTTGCGACAAGCCGAACTAAATTTGTACAAAATAACCAGAAAACGAGGCAAAAACTTACAACAATGGATTCATGAAGGTTGGCTAAAACCCTACTTGGAGGCTGGGGATTCAAGTAAATCAGCCCAAGAGCAATTACAATGTAAAGCTAAGTGGAGAAATCGAATTCCGCAGTTTTTAGCGAAACTTTCCCGCCGTCTGCAAATCGATAACCTGATTCGTCAGTACCTTAATAATATCGAGGAACTGATTATTGTTCCTCACCTTTGCCTACACCAAATTCCTTTTGCTGCTTTACCCTTAGAAAATGGTCAATATTTAGGAGATAAATTTCTAATTCGTTACAGTCCTAGTTGTCAAGTTTTAGAATTTTGCCACAAACGTCCACCTGTCAACGATCGACTAATGTATGGTATTGTGGAAGATGCAACGGAAGATTTACCCTGTGCAAGTTTTGAGGGTGAACAAATTGCCAAACTGTATAATATTCGCCATGAACAACACTTACGAGGACGTAGCCAAGCAACGGTCAGCAACTATCGGCAACTTTCTTTACAAGTCCAGGGAATTATCTCTAGCCATCATGCTCAATCTCGCCTTGATAATCCGTTAGAATCCCGACTGCAATTGGCAGATGGTAGCATTACTTTGGGGCAGTTAATGACACCGGGCTGGCGGCTTCCTCATTTAGTTGATGTGTTTTTATCCTGTTGTGAAACAGGGTTAGGAACTACGGAAATTACTGATGATATTTTGACATTATCGACGGGCTTTTTATGTGCGGGGGCTCGGAGTGTTGTGAGTACGCTGTGGGCTGTAGATGATTTAGCAACAGCCTTATTTTCAATTTTTTATCACAAACTTCGGCAGCAAGGAAGTAGCCGCCCAAAAGCATTGCAGCAAGCACAAATAAATTTGCGATCGCTCTCTGGATCAGAATTTGTCGCTTGCTATTCTCGCCAACTTGCTGATTTATTAGAACGCAAATTTGAAGAGGCGGAGGGCGATCGCCAGTTTGCAGAAAACCAGCGTAATTCCTATTCTGAAGGTTCCCCCGACTACCTGCAATGGCTACAAGAGGAAGAAAAGCGGGCCGAAACAGCAACACGCAATTACAAAACTTTGCAACGACTGGAAATAATTAGTTGCTTAGATTTCCCTTTTGCTGACCCTTTTTATTGGGCAGCTTTCACTTGTTCCGGTTTACGGTAAACTTCAGCCTCAATCTAAGTCTGGACTCTTCAGCATCCCCATTAATTTCCGCTTCCGATTGTGTACTTGCATCAGTTGAGAACGATAAGCACACCACTGAAGATTTTGCCCCATTTGTAAATAGGCAGCGCGGGCTTTTTCCAACCACTTAATTGCACGATCGTACTCCTCTGATTTCCCCCGATCCATAATCGATTCAGCAAGCCGACAAGCATTGGCGATCGTCCAATCGGGGCGGTGGGCGATCGCAGCCCCCATTACTCGGTGAACCAGTGCCGATTCGTAGCCACTCAAACCATCAGCAACAGCGATCGCATCTTCAATAAGCCCCTCATAGAGAAAAATATCAACCTGTGCTTCAGAAACTCCCCAACTTCTATCACTTCTCAGAGTGGCTAACAAATTTGCTTTCACAGTTGACCAACTGTCTCCTGCAAACTCCTTCACTAAAAGATAATCGGCAAAGGATGGTTTGATTTCAAAGACGCGCATTCTAGAATTTAATGCAACTTCGTTTTCTCCCAACTCAACAGCCAACTCACTCGTCCAAATTGCCAGTTTATAAAGGCAATTGCCTGACAAATTCAACCCAGCCTGAGCAATTTTGAGAGCTTCAGCTTGGGCTTCCTGTGCTTGTAAACTTTGAGCGAGAGCAAAAGCATCTTCCGCTGATTTCATCTGAGTAGCAGCAGCTTCCACTGCTTCTTCTACTCTCCCCAAACGACTTAACATCGTCAAGTATTGTTGAGGGCAGTTTTCTGCTTGGGCTAAGTATAAGTATTCTTGATAGCGTTCCTGGGGATCGAGGATTTGCAAGCGAATTAATGCTAAGTTTTTAGCACATTCTGGTGCGTCATTAGCTCCTATTTCTTGCCCCGTAATATTTCCTTGAAGTACCTCTTGAATTAGGGGGTCATCCCAACCTTGGCGTAATGCTTTTAAGCTCATGCTGAAATCGCAATCCCATTCATCTTGCCAAGCTTCTAACTTCACCTGGAGATCGATCTCTTCTTCAGCAGTTAGTTCAGCCGTTAAAATGGCTTCTGTCCAAGCTTCATCCAAAGCGTTAGCTATATCAGAACTTTCAGCGCCATATTCTTCTACATCATCCCAATCTTCAACGCAGGCTGCGGTGATGGCTTGTAAAATTACTAAGGCGTTGTTACCATCTCCCTCTGCAATCAATTCCTGCGCTTGCTGAATCACATCTAAAACTTCTTCTGTAATGGGGTCTTCTTCCCCCCATTCCTCGTCGAAATAACGCACAGCATTTCGCAAAATTTGTCGTACTTGTTGTCGAAAAGGAGTCGGATTAATGGAGGTACGACGGGGTGCTTTAGTAGGTGGCTGTGGAGGCGTAGGAATAGCAATTAAGTTAACGTATCGTTCGATCGGATCGATGAGTGAGGGTTCCTTTTCTACTAAATGTTGTATTAATTGCTGGGTTTGTACATCGTTGAGGCGATCGAGTAACTGTTCCAGTGTGGGGCGCTGCTCAATTATTTGTGGTTGTCGCAGACATAATAACATGGTAGCAACAATATGTTTACACCACCCAACGCGATCGTAAGCACAAGTACAATTTGATGATGCCACATTAGCGTCATCAAAGTTTATCGTAATACGGTAAGGTTGAACTTCAGAACCCTCCACTATTGCTTGCACAATATTGCCACGCAGGACAGCGCTAGTAACATTACCCGCTAAATAGTAAGTTTCACCGCGCTTGAGGGAGGCGGCAGAGGTATTGTGCTGGATCGTCGCTTCACTAAGCTTGGGAATCGGCATGAGACTATGCCTGAGCAATTAAAGGATTAGACTTAATTTTACCTCAGAGATGTACTCTGCCTAGGATTTAATTGCCTCTCTATGTAAGATTTACAGAAAATTCAATACTCCGTAAAGCAAGCACTGAGAAGGTTTGCAGCTTGATGAGGGGAAATTTTTTCTGAAAATTTTGCATAATTTTCTCCCTACCCCCTGGTTAATAATAGAGCGCAGTTGGCCAACTAGCTTCTCCCTTATCCCTTTCTTTGACGGAGAAACGAGCTGTGATACCTATAATTTCATCTACCCCCCTGACATTATTAGCAATGGGGGTTCCCAATGCTGCGGGAGAAATCATTGCCAATATAGAGGCAAGTTTAGTATCAGCCATTGGTAGTTACCCCTTGATGGAAATTACCCAAGCTGAGCCCAGAACAAAATGCAGTTCTGGAGAGGACGATCCGATAGTTCCTCCGAACTAAGGAATGAGAATTAAATAACTTCCACTCTTGAAAGTGGGATGGGCGTCCCGCCCGTCCAAAAAGGACGGGCGGGA
>NZ_JAUBTV010000123.1:0-15446 GCF_036705145.1 Microcoleus sp. B5-D4
CTGTGCCTAAAGAATAACGGCGAATGCAGCGAAGGTTTGAAATCGAATTAATCGAGATACCTGCGTTAGTTGAATAAACCGACTTTCCAGCGATTTCTCCCAGCGACAGAACCTACTGATAGCTGGGAGAATTTTTTATATATTTTACTGATTCTCTACTAACTACAACTTTTTATCATAGTATTGATTGACGCAAAGGAGCGATCGCATTTGTACGGATAGTTACAATTGCATAAGTAAATATGCTCTGATTGATAGCTGTGCAATCGTAGATGTGGCTAATAGTAATATAGCTTGCGAGCGCAATAGATATTCCTTCTGCTATACAAATACTAGACAAGTCTAGACATTTGCTTCTTACTTCATCGGGGGCATGGGAGCGGCTATCCCTCAGTAAGCTTTCAGGGTTTAGCCAACCGTGATAAATTTATTGCTGCATTCAAATCCCTGTCTATCGAATGACCGCAACTTTCACAGTTATAAGTCCTTTCTTTTAACGGCATACCTTGGATTAGTCCGCAATTTGAACAGGTCTTGCTTGATGGGAACCAGCGGTCGGCAACGACGATCTCGCAGCCAAACTTTTTAGCTTTGTATTCTAACTGGCGCTTGAATTCATGGAATCCACAATCAGCTATTACCATACCGCAAGTTTGTGATTCTTTAGCATTCCACAGACATTCAAATCTTCTACTACTATCGTTGCGTGGTTTTTGCATAAGTAAGTAGTGATTTGATGTAGAGTATTTTTTCTGAGGTTTGCTATTTTTGCATGATGCTTTCCCCGTTCAATTTTGGCTTTACATCTATTATTGGAACCTTTCACCTTTCTCGCTAAGACTCTTGACAATCTCTTAAGTTTTGCGAGATGCGCTTTATAGTGCTTTGGGTTCGGAAATACTACGCCAGTTGAAAGCGTAGCCAACTCTTTAACACCCAGGTCAACTCCTACAACGTCATGACTTTTGACTGTAGGTTCATGATGTTGTTCGTAGGCAAATGCGATAAACCAACTATCGGCAGTGCGCGAGATGGTGATTGACTTGCAAGTTGTATGAGGCAACCCTTCGTGAGTTTTTACCCAGCCGATTGTCGGCAGCTTTATAGATGTACCGCCCACAGGGATAGGCTTACCGCTAGCGTCAATCGTGAAAGAGTCGTGATGCCCTTTCTTCTTAAACCTGGGATATCCACCTTTTTTTGAGAAAAATTTAGCAAACGCATCTCCAAGATTGTCAAAGGCGTATTGAGTTATCTTTTGACAGATTTCCGCCTCCTTTATCCACGTAAATTCAGGTTTTACATGATTGTTAAAGAATTTTTTGAGCAAGTATTTGTTGGGCTTCAATCCATCTTTATAAAGGCTGCTCCAAGTAGCCAGTCCCCAATTATAAGTAAATCTCGCTATGCCAGCGTGTTTACTCATAACTGTTGATTGACTTTTGTTTAGCTTTAACTTTGTTTTGATGGATAGAAGCATTGTTCGACCTCAACACTGGATTTCTTTGTTTAACTCTGCCACGTCCTGTACTGGTTTGTCAATAGCATTTTTTAAATTTTCTTTGATTTCCTTGGAGTAATTTCGTAGACCGTATAACCGACAGGAGAAACAGTGAATTATTGCCATCAGGTCTTCTACTAATTCATGTTGAGGAGACAGTGATTCTTGGTTGGCGACTATAATTTCACATCCGACTGATACGGCAAGTTCTTGGATGAATTCAAAGGCAAATCTGCACATCCTATCTTTGTGTGCAATTACGATTGTTGATATTTCACCCTTAAGCATTGACAGCATAATTGCTAGAAACTTTTTTCTCTTAAAGTTTAGTCCACCGCCAATTTCCGATATCCAGTCATCAACGCTTAGCCCTCGACCTAGGCAGAAGGCTTCCATTGCTAGCATCTGGTTTTTGAGTTCTGGCTTTTGCCCGCTGGATGAAACTCGACAGTAAACTACGATTTTTCGTTTGGCCTCTATGGGCTTCAATCCGTTAGCTATCAAGAGATCGTCTTCTGTGTAAAACCGATGACCTGATAGGGTGCGCTTGACCGGTAGCTTCCCTGAGACATCCCAACGCTGGAGTGTTTTTACTGACAATCCCAGTTTTTTTGCAAAAACGCGCGAGTTTAAACAAAATGGTACACCGTAGTTTTGTCGATAAGTGTACCATTCTGTCTACTTATTTGCTATCTAGGTACTAGCTCTATCAATACTTCGGAATTTTGAAGAGTTTTTTTGGGAGATGGCTCTGGCGCAAGGTTCGTAGGTGGCTAATGTTGCGCTGAGTTTTTGGATTTCTTGCCATAGCTCTACTATCAAGGCTTCTTTTGCCTCGTTCAATAGTTGCTTTAAGCCGGGTAGTTTTTCCATTCCTTTATCTAATGTCTATCTCGTCTTCTTGTCAAGGGGGTTGAGCAATTACAATCAAAGAATCAATAGAGACAAGTGCGACCGCATCTTGTCGGACAGATAATTAATGGGAATTAATTAAGAAATTTCTTGGGAAACACGCTTACCGTTAAAACTTTACAAAAAATAGATCGTTAAAAGCAAGGCCGCGATCGCGGCAATTTTTGAGAATAAGCTGCACTTGCTTGTACTGCGAATCCAGCCATGACCCAAATAGAACCAAATTCCGAACTAACTGGAGAGGAGATTCCACTTTCAGCTACTCAAAAAGTGGGTGAAACCATCAACAAAACTGAGAACATTTCACAGAGTCCTGACTTACTTGATGAAGGAGAATCAGAACCTTATGAATTCAATTTTTGTACAATCAAAATCCACATTGTTATGCGACCAGACGATGGGCATCCAGAAGGGCGAATCGTAGAAATTACAGCAACGAGCCATGACGACTTACCACTATAGCGCGTCGCGTGAGAACCCCGGTCTTTCAAGCCGGGGATGAAACGCAGTTGTAGCCTTTAGGCTACCAGTGTTCTATATTTTTTCTTGGTTATTGGATATGTTTTCTAACGATTTTAGTTGAGGTATTGACTCCGTTAAATAGTCGTGTACAATCAATATATTACAATAAAAGGATGCCAATGTTTGGGTGTCAACAAATCCTACTCAAGCCTAATAAAGAACTCCGGGCGGTTCTAGAATACATTTGCCAAGAATCGAACAAGCTGCACAATTGTGCGGTTTATTACGCTCGCCAAATATATTTCAAGGCTCGTATTTTCGTCCGTCCATTTGACGTAATTAACGCATTAAAGCGCAATCCTCATTACGGAGCTTTATGCGCTCAAGCTGCTCAGCAGACTTGCGGTGCCGTTGGTGAATCGGTAAAATCTTTCAAAGGATTAATTGAATTGTTTTGGGAGGGTAAACTCGAAAACAAGCCAAAGTTTCCTGGCTACCGCACTCCTGGTGGATTTCATCTGATCGCTTATCCAAAGCAAGCGCTTGGGAAAAAGTTGGTTGACGGTCAAATTTCAATCCCTCTCGGTCAAAAAGTAACAACTTGGTTTGGACTGAAGAACTTTCAAGTCCCCATGCCTACTAACTTAGACTATGCCGATATCAGAGAAATTAGAATTCTCCCCAGAAATGGCTGTTTTTACGCCGAGTTTGTTTACAAAACAGCCAGCTTTCAAACTGCTGTACACAACCAAAAAGCTTTAGGTATCGATCACGGTATTAGTAACTGGCTTACTTGCGTCAGCAACTCAGGGACAAGCTTGATCATTGACGGCAAGCATTTGAAGTCGGTTAATCAGTGGTATAACAAGCGGGTAGCAGCTTTGATGGAGGGCAAGCATAATGGTTTTTGGTCACATCAATTGGCGCGATTGACTGAAAAGCGAAACCGTCGCATGCGCGATGCTGTAAATAAAGCAGCTCGTTTAGTTGTTAATCACTGTATCAAAAACGGAATCGGTGTTATCGTTTTTGGGTGGAACAAAAGGCAGAAAGATTCTGCCAGTATGGGCAAAAAAACAAATCAGCAGTTTGTTCAAATTCCTACGGCACGACTGAAAAACCGTATTGCTCAACTGTGCGAACAATACGGCATTAAGTTTGTTGAAACTGAAGAAAGTTACACATCTAAAGCATCATTCGTAGACCGTGATTTCCTACCTAAAATCGGTGA
The DNA here is from genome assembly GCF_036705145.1 of Microcoleus sp. B5-D4. Taxonomy (NCBI): domain Bacteria; kingdom Bacillati; phylum Cyanobacteriota; class Cyanophyceae; order Oscillatoriales; family Microcoleaceae; genus Microcoleus; species Microcoleus sp. B5-D4. The sequence goes on from NZ_JAUBTV010000123.1 coordinate 4,107, forward strand.
AAAACCCGATGGGTGGAAGGAAACGGGTAGACGGGTAAAACGCGGTTTGTACCGGACGAGTGCGAAAAATTGGTACATCAATGCTGACTGCAATGGGGCGGCCAATATATTGAGAAAAGTAGAGACGATGTTAGGGCTTGACCTTAACGGAGTTTGTAGGGGTGTTTAGACAGCGCCTTCAAGAATTACCTTTTGGTAGTTTCTTTAGAATCCCTGCTGCTGCTTCACAGGGAGTGTCAATAGTACAAGTTAGAGAAAACTCGATTGGAGCTTGGCCAAACCATTTACAAGAATTGCTCCAGCGGTTAGCCTCTAACCTACCTAACCGAAAAGTGAGCGCTCAAATTCGTTCTTCTGTTGCTCAACCCCGGAAAAAAGCCAAACCAAATCTTCAAAATCCTGCTAACCACCCCGTCAACAAAGGTGAAGCTGGAGTACAAATCCCCCTGTTTTAAAGAGGTAACAATGAGTCTAATAGAATATGAAGGCAGGCAAATCGAACTGCCCAACGAAATTACTGCAAATGATGAAAAATTGCTAGAAGTCCTACTTCCTTACTTCCCTGAATTAAGCTCCGCTACAATTGAACGAAAAACAGGTCAACCCATTAAAATCATCAAACAAGCCAAGACAAAGGGTGTAGAAGAAGATTGGAAAAAAGAACTATGCGTACTGCTCACTCCCCATTCCCCACTCCCCTCACTTGTCTCCGCACCGGAAGAACCGAATCAAGCTGTCCAACTCACTTGGGCTCTGCAATGCGACTCTATCAGCGGTTGTGTTACTCCGCTAACCTTGGCAAGTCGGGCTCAAGAACTCTCTGACGCGATCGCTCTGGGTGAGCAAGAACTACAGCGATTTAGAGACACTCTCAAAAAACTCCAACTTGCGCCAGCTATTGCTTGTCTCCAAATTCCTCTTAATTTTTAATGCCTGCAACTATTTTGTCTGTGTCGCAAGCCATTGCCGCTTTGCGACACTCCTACCCAGTAACTAAGCCACTTGAAGCGATTGAATTTCTCAGACAAACGCTCAATAGCGCTCAACTTCTCAATCTTTACCAGCACTTTTTTTCAACTGAATTTGCTACCATTACCAGTTCTATTTACTCGGATACTCCTGATAATCATAGCCCCCGCGAATTAGAATTCTTCCGTCTTCTTGACGAAACAGAACTTATCCCGATCAGCCCCTGGCAATTAGAAATAGCACAAGAAGAACGCCTCGACCAACTCCTGATTGAGTCTTGGGGGTTGGATTGGTTGAGCTATGAAGATATTGATTCCTTAGCTCCTGAATGGCAAATCCTGCTGTCTCTAAGTTCTGAAGGACTAAATTGGCTAACTGAAAATGAGATGAAAGATTGGTATGAACAAGAATTTGAAGTTTCATTTTCTCAGATTCTACCACCAGATAGGATCAATCATCAGCAATTCCAACAGTTTTGCTCTCTGGCTGAATTTCCCGTAAAAGGGATGCCAATTGTACTGAGTTTCCTCAATTACTCAACGGGTAATATTTGGCTTGACGGCTGCGCTCAACACGAGTATCAATTTGGAGAATGGACAGTCGAAAACTTGATATTTTTATCAGAACAATGGCAAAGTGCTAAAGAATTAATAACCCAGGCTCAACAGGTCATTGACTGGCTTGCTACTGACCGCCATCGACATTTTCAGCAAATTCTTGAACTCTGGAACAAAAGCACCTTGTCAATTTGAATTACCCCTGAATCCGAATAATTACGAGTGAACCAGCAACCGCTAGTGCGGTTGTAGTTGTTGGAAATTGAGGCCTTAATTATGACTGAAACTCTAACAACAGCCGAAAGAATTGCACGTCTTAATGACCAATTACGTCAAGGAGATACCAAAATTGGTGAAATTCGGATTACTCAAGCTGTAAAAGCTCTTCTTCCCGAACAGCAACAAAAGTTACTGCAATTACTAAGAGATTTTAACACCTTTGAAGCTGGCAACAACCCCTACGGAGAACGAGATTTTCTTAGCATTCAACTTGACAGTAAAAGCTATTTTTTCAAAATTGATTATTTTGACAGGAAAGCATGGCTGGAAAATCAGGAAGTTAGTTCACAATGTCCAGAAGACCCCGACAAAACTTGGAGAGTTGCTACCCTAATGCAGTCGAACGAATATTAATTTTCAAGCATGAGCTAACCTTACCTATCGGGTTAGCTCCATAACCTCTATCGATTTCAAGTTATTATGCAACATTTGTCAGGAGAAGTCTTTCGTGAAATTCTGCAAACAGCTCCCCGACAGCTAGCAGAAATTGATGCTGAATTACTGTTCATCAAAGAACAATATCTGTTCCATTATCGAGAAGGAACAAAGGAACACTACAAACTACTCTCCTCTGTCAGTTTGAGAACTGCATTTTCTCACGAGCCGATTGATACGGATTGGATGCCCCCAGGAGTCATAAGGTGGGGAACTAACTCTCAAGGAAATTGGGTAGTAAAATTCATATCTCCTGCCCAATATAACCTCCAATTTGATGAGAGTAAACCCATTACTATTCCACTAACTGCCTTGGTATTTGTAGGACAAAACACTCAATATTGGGTATTTGCAACTGATTTTGCTACTTTCAACCCAGAGTCGAAAGCTTACCACACTCCTTTACCAAACATCCATCCAAACGGTTTAATTTGCTGGGGAAAAAATACTCCACCTGTTGCTTCAACTCAAACCATTGATATTGCTTGGCAGAGCTTCATAACCACTCCTTTCAATGCTGACTTATCCAGCCAAAAAAGCCGAAAGTTTCCCCAAGATGTCAGAGAACATCTGAAAAGTTTAGCCTTGAGAAAAAGGCGTACCTATCCTGTTAAAGATTTAGTTGAAGTGAGGTACAGTCCTTCAATTGACTCTTTAGTGCAACACCTCCTATTGATTGCTAACCCTACCTAAATCAAAACTTCTATGTAGGGACTGCACTCAATATTTATTGTTCAACACAAAGTTTAAGTTAATGCTAAAACTTTTTAACCACATTCATGCCTCTATTCCCTTGCCTCCCATTGCTACTGGGGTATTCTGCGAATACGTTACAGCCTCTAACGGCGTGTTTGTGCGTTCAGTTCGCCCCGGACTAGAGGCCATGATTCCTGTTGCAAATTCAACGCCCAATACTATCAAAGGGTTGCCACCTATAGAACCATACTTGCACCTTGAGACTCGTTTAGTACCATCAGAACTGCTACTTTCTATATTGACAAAAGCTGTATTCACCAAAGATAGCAGTGGCAATCTCACAGAGATTTTATTTCACCTATCCCTTGACAGTAGTAATCAATGGCAACTGACAATTCCAGTCCAATTGACTACACGAACGAGCTGCCAGCCTTTTGACAATTCATCCTACTCAACTGCTTTAATTGAGTGCCACTCTCACGCAGAATTGCCTGCTTTCTTTAGCAGCACAGATGATGCTGACGAGCGGGGTTTTCGCCTCTATGCAGTCTTGGGTAAAGTTAATACCTTGACTCCTGAGATTTTAGTGAGAATCGGAATTTTCGGACACTATAGCTTAATTAAAGCTAATTCTGTATTTGAAGAGCCACATTTTATCACTGATGCTTACCAAAACTCCCTTAAACCTCGACTTTGAGTACGCAAATTCCACACCTCTCCTTCTCAAAGATTACTCTCACCTTCACTTATGGCTCGTTGGCTGTGGCGGCACTGGCTCTTATGTAGCTGAAAGTTTAGCACGATTAGCTTACGTTTTCAAACAAGTTGGGAAAAATGTCAATATTACCTTTGTAGATCCCGATATTGTGGAAGGGAAAAATTTGGGGAGGCAGAGATTTTGTCAATCTGAACTTGGACTGAATAAAGCCACTACTCTTGCCTTGCGTTACAATCTTACCTGGGGGCTAGAAATTAGTGCAATTCCTGACTATTTTGACCCCAAATTGGTAAAATCATACTGGAATGATTTGGTAATTATCATTGGCTGCGTTGACAATAGTGCTGCTCGCCGTTCCTTGGGCAAAACGCTAGAGAATAACCGCCACGCTGAGATTCCGAGAATCTGGTATCTTGATGCTGGCAATAACTTTGATAGCGGTCAAATTCTACTGGGCAGCCATAATAGCCTTGAAGAGCTAACTCCGCACCTGGATAAGTTCAAGAAAACAGGCATTATGGGAGCGCTTCCCTCTCCTGTTTTACAATGCCCCAATTTGATAGAATTGCGACCTGAAGAATTGGGAAATACCCATTTATCTTGTGCTGACTTGGCTAATCTTAACGCTCAGAGTCTCACAATTAATCAAACAATTGCCTCAATCGTTACTGACTATCTATTCCGCCTCAGTTTGACAAAGGACTTGCGTAAGTTTGCCACTTTCCTTAACCTTAAATCTGGTTCTATGCGCTCAGAATTTATCAGTTGTTCATCTCTCATAAAGTTTAGTTGTACTTGATACAAATCCTGGTTAGCTACACCTAACGGGATAACAACCCCGTCAAAAGCTTGATAAAATCAAGGACATAGCCCTCATACCCATCTGAAAAATCTGAGAGAGTAGAGGGGAGGGTAAAGGTTGAACAATACACCTTTACCCTCCCCTTCCCCTTCCCTTTATTTGGCTAACTTTATTAAGATTTTTTTTTGGTTTAATACTGTGTTGAGTTGTAGCGTTTCGTGTAGGCATCGTCGGCAAAGGATTGAATCAGCTCAATCTGACTAGGATTGACTGTAATTTCCCAGACATTGACTCGCTCAGGCACTGTCCAAGTTGCTTTCTTTTCATAGAGCCTCACGATACGCGGGAAACTCAGGTGCTTCAGCCCTGAGAGTAGTCAATACTAGGAGAGTTACCATTTTGAGTAATTGATGCAAGGCTTTTTTCGGAAATTTCAGAGTGTTCTGTATCTTGTATTGCAGTGAGATCGCTACTGCTGCCATTCTCTAAAATTCCTGTATTTGTTAAGTATTCTTCTAAGATGGGAATTAGAGAGCGATACCACTTTATTTGAGAACCACTCCATTTGTTTGTTGTTGAAGTAGCCAGCAAGGAAATACCATGAGCTGAGCCGGCTTGTGTCAGTATCCAAATTCGCTTGGCTTCATTACGCTCTTGATACCCCAATGAAACTAGAGCTTTGTTGACTAAATCTGGCTTGATTTTGCACTCTAAGTTATCTGTGAGTATTGCTGCTAGTTCCGTTACTGTCATCCCAACTTCTGTCAAAGGGGAAGCTGCACCAATCAGTTGTTTTGCCGTCTCTGCTACCCCTTTGAGTTCTGGGTACATAGAGGCCAGCGAGTTGAATTTAAACTGGGCGATCACGGACGCACTCAGTCCGGTATCTTGTAGCCAAGCTACCAAGTGGTCTATCGTCTCTATGGCGGCAGCAATTTTTTCAGAAGTGGGCATCTTTGCTCGCTTAGTTTTCCATATCGTGATCTTGACAGCATGGCGATATATCTAGCGGGACTTAAACAAATTTAAAGCCTAAATAAAGCCTAAATTAGCTTTATATGCACCAAAGATGCTAGCGAAAACTAGAAAGTTTTAGGCTTCTGTTCGAGAAGATACCCCCTAACGGGAGAAGTTGAAAAAAAATTAACTTCTCAAAGGTTATGGACTCTAACACCGCTTTAATCGGTCTCTCAAATATTTGCTCTAAATCTGACAACACTCCCCCCAGTGAAGTTAAAGAAGTGGTAGCGGTAATTTTCCCTTTTCTCACTCCGCATCCTTCCGATCAACTTCCCTTTAAAGTAGGCGATATCATCAAAACTGGTAAGCATTACGGTACTGTCACTTCTCTAAATCAAACCGATCGACCTGTAAGAATTACCTGGGATGCTAGTAACAGCGAAGACAGCTTTTCTTGGAATTATACACTTGATGAAATTCCTGTCCTCAAAATCTCCCTTGTGCCTCAGTTTATTCCTCAAAAAACTACTGGAGAACTTCCAGCTTGCACAACCATCGTACTTGCTAATTCGCAACAGGTACAATTCAGTAACACAACTATTTTCCAAGTAGAATCGCTGACTGAACACCACATTTTCATCTCGACTCTCGACCAATCTTATCTCTTTCCCATTAACTTGTTTCCAGGCTTCCCGACAAGTTGTACCATAGATATTCCTGCACCTCAGCAGTTAAAAGTCGCTCGCAGTTTGTCTGTTGCTGACCTCAAAATCCGAGCTAAGACGTATTTAGCTCTCGAAATACCCGACAACTTCTTAGAATTCGCTATGCCAATTCAAAAACAGCAATTCAAAGAAAAACTGGCTCGACAATTGAGCGAAGAAAATTACGAACTTCTAGAATTTAACATAGCTTGGGAAGAAACCTGGAAGCAGCACCTAGAAAACCTAGCCAAGAAACAAGGATTATACGGATTTAAAGAGGGAGATTACATTTTAAAAGGCCGAGAAGGAGTTCAACAAAGGGGGACAGTCCAACGCTTGAACGTTGAAAATCTACGTCCATTCCAAATCGAGTGGAACAGCGGAGAAATCCAAAATTACAGTTTGACCGAACTCAAAGGTTTGGGTATAGCTCGTATCGAATCTATTGTTAAATTATCCCCCAATGTGGCTTATCAGATTAGCGAAGACGGCTCCTACTTTAGAGCTTGGATTGGGTTCCGTACTAAAGCGTTAGCTAAGGCTTGGCTAATACCTGTCAAAAAGCTAGTCGGCTACCTTAGCAACTTAATTGATTGCCAAGTTCCAGATATTCAACATACAGGCTCTAAATACGAATACGCTGTAGAATGTCCCCGGCATAAAACTTTAAGTAAGCGCTTAGAAACTCTCCGAAAAGTTGCTGAATTTGATTTAGAAAAGATGCCAAGATGATGGAATAAATGGGAAATCAAATATAATTGGCTAGTTTATAACAGTGTAAATGCGATAAACAACTCTGTTACTAATCCCAAAATATAAATTGCCTAATGGCAGAAAATGTTGATTTTTTCTAGTCGTAAATATCAACTCAAGGAACAATCTTTGAGTTTGAGTGCTATTCAATTCACCCTTGACCCTACAATTCCAGGATCGCATGAACAAAACAGTAATGATTTCCGGTAGTCGTTCCATTAATGAATTGCCTTTAGGAGCAATCGCATCTCTCAATCGCATCATTGAACTAGGATTTGAAGTTATAGTCGGTGATGCTTCTGGTATTGATAGCTTAGTTCAGCAGTATTTGCAGTCTAAGAATTACCAGAAAGTCTTGGTTTACTATGCCTTATTTAGCGGCAATGGCAAACCTAGGAATACTTTTGGTTATCCCACCATTGGCATTCCCGGAAACTATAGCGCTCGCGACATCCAAATGTGTTCGCATTGTGATTACGGACTAGCCATCTGGGACGGACAAAGCAAAGGAACAGCAGCTAATATCAAGCGAGTTAAGAAGACCAAAGTTGTTATTGTTTAAAAACCAACAACCACTGTTCATATTATTAATCAACAAATAAATCAGCGATCGCCCTCTAGTGTACCAGAGCGCTATCGCCTTTTTTTTGTTGATTTAACCTGCTTCGTGAAACAGTCTTGCACTCAAGCTAACGCTTATTAGGGAGGCGATAGAGTTATTATCTAGCACTAATAATGATTCAAACCTTACTAGAACGACCGCAGGAATTTAAACAAATTCCCTTCACTCTCAAACCACAACAGCAGCAAACACTCGACAAATTGAGAACATTTGCAAGCAGCACTGAGTCATTCTTTTTGCTCTGCGGTTATGCAGGCACAGGAAAAAGCACACTTATTTTTCTTCTAATCAAAGAACTCTTGGCTCAAAGCAAGCGCATTGTCCTCACTGCACCTACTAACAAAGCCGTCGGTATTCTCAGAAAAATGGCAGCCTCTCAAGGTATTTTCGGAGTAGACTTTCTGACAATACACCAACTTTTAGGCTTAGGCATAGTTCGCAAAGAACAAGAGAAAGTCTTAGAACAGACAAGCTGTTGTTACCTCCACCTCTACGATATCATTTTTCTTGACGAATGTTCGATGGTTGGAACTCAATTATGGTCTTGGATTGAGCGTAGATTTGAACGTATCCTGTTCAACCACCGCAAATTAATTCTCATGGGCGACCCAGCTCAGCTTAACCCCGTCGGAGAAAAACGCTCGCCTGTCTTCAGCATTACCAATAAAACTATGCTAACCGAAGTTGTCAGGCAAGCTGGAGAAAGTCCCGTCCTCGACTTCATCACCGAATGCCGTTCTTGTGTCAAGAATAAAACCGATATGTTCTTGCCACATTCTACCTACACTCAAGGGAACAAATCTAACGGTGCATTCAAAGTTAAGCCAGAAACACTCCTGCAATACGCCCTCAAAACCATCAAGCGCGAATTCACTTTCAACCCTGACTGCTTTCGGATTCTGTGCTGGACAAACAAGCAAGTCAACTATTACAATCAGGCCCTCCGAGAACAAGTTTACGGTCAAACAGCCCCCAGATTCATACCGGGAGAAAGGCTGATTACTAAGAAACCAATCATGGCCCCTGATGGTAAGACCGTTATTTTGCCCACTTCAACTGAATTTACCATTAAAGAAGTTGAAACGAGCCAACACTACGGCTATCGAGTATGGCTTTTAAAGATTGTGACCGATGACGGTTTATTTCGGCAAATCTTTGTGCTGCATGAATCCGAAAATAAACGCTACCAGGCTGAACTTAAGGAAAAACTCAAGAGTGCCAAGCGCAGCGGATTTTTATGGCGCAAGTATTATTGGTTTAAGGACGACATATTTGCCGAAATTGACAATTGCTTTGCCCTGACTATTCACAATTCTCAAGGCAGCACTTTTGATGAAGTGGGTTTGGACATTAATGACATTTTGACTCGGCTATTGGTGGGAAAAGAAATGAGCAGCAAACAGAAACTTAAAGAATACCACCGCCTCTTGTATGTCGGAACGAGTCGCTGCCGCCAACGGATACTATTTGTTCCTCCAATTTCATCCAGAGTTCAACTTGCATTAGGATACTTAACTAAATCTGGTTCAAGTAACTTTTGATGATAGGCAGTAGAAAGTAGGGAGAAAATAGCAATAAATCGGTTTGTGAAAAAGGCGACATCTCACTTAGAATAATATATCAGTAGGGCGAAGCATGACCTCCGTAAATATAAGACGTTCACCAATAACTTATATGCCGGAATGCTTCGCTCTCTTTTTTTCGACAAGATGCACTCCCAAAAACTGCTACTTAGATTACGATTTTATTAATCAACAAGCTCAAATTTATCATCCTAAAATAAAGGTTGATTATTACCTTTATTTGTTAAAAAATAATTACAATAATCCACCTGATCTCAACCATATTGGTTCCACTCTTTCCACACTTCGACTCTCTTTTTTCAGCCACCGCTCGCGAGTGCTGCTACCGCAGCGGCAAATCGAACTTCTGACACACAACTAATTATGGCAAAATCTAGACTTACAGAAACACCCCCTCAGCAAAAAGTAGTACAGAGAGCAACCAAGAAAAAACGCTCTCCTGAAACAGCGACTAATTCCGCTAAGGCTGAAAAATCTGTTACAAAAATCACAAAAGGTTCTTCAACTTCTGAACCGGAAACAGCACTTTCAGAACAAGTAGAACCCTCTGAAAAATCCACAGAATATACACCAGTTTCAGCCACAGATGCTTCTGATTTAGGAGCTAAATCAAACGATGAGACATTGCCGGAGCCTTCTCCTTCCCCTTCCCCTTCAATCGTTGAATTTGCCTGTGATGCCAGAGAATTAAATGATTACATCCAAACTCTCAAAAGCAGCATTTATAGCAATAACAACCATGTCATTTTATCCAATATTCTCATAGAAGCAGATGCCGCAACTAGACAATTGCATTTAACTGCTTATAACCTGGAATTTGGGATACAAGCGAGTTTTGAAGCTAATGTCAATCAATCTGGAAAGCTCACTCTCCCTGCAACCATACTCGCAGACATTCTCGGAAAATTTCCGAAAAGTCGCGTTACCTTAAAGAGTTCTTGGGAAATTATCAAAGGAAGTGACGTTCCATCAGTCAGTGCCACTCTGACTGCATCAAGGAGCAAGCACGTCATTCGTGGGCTAACTGCGGACGAATTCCCTGCTATCAAGAGCCTTGAACAAAAACTTGTGACCATTCCTGCTAGCGTGTTAATTGCTGTCCTCAAAGCCAGCTTATTTGCTGTAAGTTCTGAAGAAACCAAACGTATCTTAACTGGAGCTAACTTTCAACTAAGCCACGACGCAGAAAGGGGACTTTCTCAATTGAGAGTTTGGACAACAGACGGACATCGGATAGCAATGGTTGTAGGATTCAGTGAAAGCAGTGATTCCGATATTTTGAACACTCGAAACGTGCAATTTACAGTACCCACTAAGGTACTCCGGGTATTAGAGCGGACTTTGAATCCCACTGACAGAGTAGCTATTTACTATGAGACTGAGCCTGACAATAGCAATAACTTTGTTGCTTTTGAGTGGAACAATTGGCGGCTGACAGCGCAGTTATTAGAAGGAAAATACCCGAATTGCGACCAGATTATTGCTCCTTATCGGCATGAACTTAGCCATCAAATTGTGGTAGAGAAGCTCAGCTTTTTAAAAGCCTTAGAGCGGTTAGCTTCTCACAGCGATAAGTCCCATGTTACAGCAATTTTTGAATTCGATTTAGATAGTCAACAAGTGCGAATTTCACTAAATAATACTCTCAGTTCTGGTACTGAGATAGTTGATGCCAAACTATTCGGTTGTGACTTTCGGATCAAGTGCGACATCCGCTATTTAATTGATACAGTTAAAGCTGTTTCTAGTTCGGATTTGCGGATGTTAATGGCAACTCCTACGGCTCCCATACTGATTGCACCGTTTGGAATACCAGCGTCGGGTACAGAGGCTAAGGAGTGCGAATACATTATCGCTCCGCAAGAATAAAAGGTGGGGAGCGGCATCTAAATTTGATGCCCTCTCCTGCCCCAATTCGGAGCCTATTACTGTATAAATTAGGATAATTTAAATTCCTATTTTAACATAAAAATTATCTACAAGTGTGTTCAATATTCTCGCACCAACAACTTATATTAATACTAATTATCAAGACTCATGCAATAGTAGCCGTAGGGTGTGTCGCCATTAAAAATTCCTAATTTAGACAAACAATCTCACAGATCCGCACCTGACAAACAGAGCCCACAAACAAAGCTAACAATTCTGTAGCAAGATTTTTGAGAAATGGCATAACTTCAGGCATGCCTCCCCTATCGGGGAATAGTTACCAGAAGTATTCTAACGACTCAAAATGTACCAACCACTGCACCTCAAATACCG
>NZ_JAUBTV010000124.1:0-15340 GCF_036705145.1 Microcoleus sp. B5-D4
ATCTCTTGTTTCATCTGTAGAAAAAATTCTTAAAGAATTTGGAGATAATTATGTAATTAATTTTGCTTAACTACTTAAGTAGCATGGGTTTCATCCTGCTCAAATCGAATTGGATTGGGGACTTCATTTGGTTTAGTGTTAATTGTGATGTGAATATCCAATGCTCTGAGCGTTTCCATCACGGTTTGATAAAAATCAGCGACCGAGCGAGGGTAGAGGGCGATCGCCCGTCTTGCCCCTTCGCTGGTTTGAATCAGCAACTCATGATCAATGAAATCAAAGTCGATTTGAAAGATGCGGCTGCCATAGGGAATCGTGGAAGTGGTCAGTCCCCGAACGGTTAGATAGAGGGGAATATGCCAGGAATGATTAATCCACGGAGTTTGGGCAAATCGGATTTTGCCGATGATTTGAGTCCACATGTGCAAGGTGGCATAGGTCTCTTGCCATGCGTCCAGGGGTAAACTCGGCCAAATATCTGTTAGGGCAGGCTGATTTGACATCATGATTTCCTCGCGAGTAGAAAAGGGGCGCGTGATCAATAGTTCTTCTGTTGTTCGTCGGTAAAACACCACAGCCATTGTTCTCCCAATTCGGCTGAACTAATCACCGCATGTCCACTTTCTTCGTAATGGCGGCGAGCGTGTTGATTTTTAGACGAGTCGCAGCACAGCATTTTGCCGCAGGTTTGACAAATTCTCAAGTGAACCCAGCGATGGCCAACTCGCATGCATTCCTCACAGCGGAATACCGGGTAATTGGCTTTTGCAATCATAGTCTCTAGCGTCAGTTCGTTCAGGTGTTGACAAGACATGTAAAATTCCTGTGAATGTGCAAGATATGTACTTGATCAGGTGGGATACAGCCATTTGCGAAAAAGTTGAGTGAGGCGTGGCATAATCACGTAGGTCAGCAGGGCAACCGTTAGACCTGTAACCAACAAGGTTCTGAGCAATACCGGAAGCCCAACCAGGAGCGGTACTAGCAAACGGTTGAGAATAGATATCGTAAAAAACACTCCCAGCCATGTCATGATCGCCATTTTGTAGCGCGGAGGTGGAGCCTTCATGGGTTTGTTAGGAAGCGTAAACCAGGTTTCCAGACCCGTTAGAGTTTGAATGGTTTCAGGCTTTTCAATCAAGGGCTGCAACCGCTCAAGCCATTCCTGCCGCACACTGGATTCCAGCCAGGTTTTGAGGTTGTCGTAATGATCAAATCTGAGAATTGCCACATATTCAGGATGAGTGTGGTCACAGGGTCGGATCACGCTGACTCCTAAGTGTCCCTTAAATTGGTGAGCAGCCGTCGCAATTCCGTGCAACCATTCCTCATAACCTTGCTCACGCCCAGATCGAACGAAGTGAGAAATGATGGCGGTTACCTGACGAGTTTCTTCATCTGTACCTACTACCCGTGGATCTAGCATTACACATGACCTCAAAAACTTTAGCTACCCAAAAAGTGATGATAGTTAATGCGCGATCGCTGCTTTTAAGGCAGATTGGGCATTAGCAATCGCCAAATTACGGGCTTCATCCCCCAGATTAAGGCTATCGGCATAGATAAACTCAATATCCGTGATACCAATAAACCCAAAAATGAGTTGCAAGTAGGGTGTTTGTAGATCATAGGCATGAGTAGGGCTACCTTCGGGGTAGGCTCCTCCCTGCGCCATAATGATCGTCATCTTCTTGTTGTGAACCAGTCCCTTGTAACCTGCTTCATCAACGGAGAATGTACGTCCCGCTCGCACAATTTGGTCAAGATAAGCTTTGAAGTTGGCAGTAATGGTGAAGTTATACATGGGGATACTGAAAACGTAGCGATCGGCTGATAAAAACTCGTCGATCAATTCGTCGGAAATTTGAATTGCAGCGGCTAACTCAGGTGTATGTTGATCGGATGGAGTAAATGCAGCCGCGATCCAGTCTTCGCTCACAAAAGGAACAGGGTAATGCCCAATATCACGGTAGGTGATGGTGTCGTTGGGATGAGTGGTTTTCCACTGGTTAATGAACTCTTTAGAGAGCGTGCGAGAGATGGAGCGATCGCCACGCGGACTCGCATCTAAATGGAGAATGTGGGTCATAGGATAAATTCCAGATTGTGAATGAAGAATGTAGCGGAGACGAATGAGCGATCGCTGGCGATCGCGCAGCCAGCCGAACCTGCGCCGACCACAATGTAATCATATTGAGTCATAACACTCTCGCTTGCAAACTTAACGGTTGTCCTACAAGATTCTCTTTGTTCTATCTATCTGAAGTGTATTGAATTCCAGTGCTTGACTGCTTTCAGATTCTTACAATGGTTTGTCAGATTCTTATGGAGTTAGCTAATCTGTTTCAGTGCCCTTCCACTGAAGCACTTAGCGTGTTAAGCCAGAATGTGTTTGAGTAGTTTATGGATTGCAAACTGCTCAAATGTTGTTGGTGTAATTGCTTCAGGTGTTCGTGCTGTTGCATAGATGCCATCAGGATTGCCAAGGGCGCGAAACAGATTCCCTAACTGTCGTTGTACATCCGGGGTTGCTCCAGTCAATGATAGTTGCTGCTGGATTGATTCAACCGTTACTTGAACATATTCAATCGAACGATTCAGCACTCGCGAAACAATAGCAGTGGTTTCAGGAAGCGTTAGATTTTCTGGTCCCATCAAATTACGAATCCATTGCCCAGCCCAACGATCGTCAAGTAAATACTTTGCGGCTTCATCACCGATGTCATCAGTACTAATCCAGGGAATATCATGGTCACTGGCGTAGGGAAAATATACGGCATTGTCTTGCTCAATAAACTTGACTTGCCCTAGAAAATTCTCCATGAAATAACCAGGACGCAGATGCAGCACATTCGAGAACGTTTGGTTGAAAATCGATTCAACAGTCCCAACAAATGTAACTGTGCCGAGATCTTCACTTGCACCTGCACCCAGGCTAGAAATGTTGACTACTCGCTTGATGCTGTTTTCACGCACTGCTCTAGCCCCAGCCATCGCCGTCTGGATATACCAATCGCGTAAGCTGAGTGCATCCAGTTTCGGTGGAGTCACCCAAAATAAAGCATCTGCATCCTGTGTTACCTCGATCAATCCTTGAGGATCATCACTGCTGATTGGCTTCACCGTAGCACCTTGAGCCGCTAAATCAGCTAGCTTCTCTGGCTGTCGTGTCAGAAGGATGGTTTCGACTCCAGCCTGAACAACTTTCTGTGCAGCGCGTCGTCCAATATTGCCGGAAGCTGCGGTAATCACAATTTTCATGCTTTTTCCTTTGCCTACGCTACGCTATCTGCATTGAAAGATTGACGCAAATTTTGTGTGCCACCCCATGCCTCAAGGGCGGGAATAGGATTCCAGTATTCGCGATAATGAATGATCTTGCCTTCTTTAGTTTCCAGCCGCATTACATAATCTTGTTGATAGTGATGACCTGTAGAAACAATGACGGCTTCTCCATGAACCTCAGCAAATAGAACATTAGGATTTGACGTTGGGTAAATCCGGACGTTGGTAAACACCAAATCTTGCATTTGTGCTGGCACATCTTTCATGTAGTTGTAGATGGCTTCTTTGCCTTCTAATCGTCCTGGTGTCGTGGAAGCATAGGGAAACTCAACGATTGCATTTTCGGCAAACAAATCTACCCAAGCTTGAACATCCTTACCCACAAGTGCTAAATGAGTGGCAAAAGCTTCAGCCGTCTGTCGCTCTTGGTTTGGTACTGGTTGCATTGAATTCTCCTGAAAGCAGTTGATATTGCCAAAGTGAATATCCGGTGTACTTTGCTCCGAGTAGATCGGAGGCGACTGCACTGAGAGCAATGCGATCGCTTCTAATGCTTTCAACGTCGCTCCTTGAGCGTGCGTTAATCCAGTTGCACCTTGAATATTCATGCCCTCAAGCATGGAACCGTGCAATCTACTTACTTGATCCATTTGCATGACTGTTTGCATAAATTCAATATAGGTGGTCGCCTTCAAGCTGTCGCCTATAGCAAGTTAAATTTTCTACAGTGCAAATTGATAGATTAACCATTCCATCGCGGAGTAGAAGGCTGGCTCTAACTTAAGTTAGAATCCGAATTTGATCGAAAGTACATTCATACAACCGATCGACCATCAATGTCTGAATGCAAAATCCGGTAGCGATGTCCCACACCTTTGATGCGGGCGACGACCTGTTTGGCCCCCCGGATGAAGCGGCTGTTACTACGAGCTATTGCCGTGAACCGACGACGACAGACCCTGGCTGCCTCAACGCTTCAGCAATACGGCTCTTGATTCCGAGGCAGCCTGTGGGATATCTTGAATCTGAAGCCCCAGTCCCCTGATGGACAGCAATTTTTCAGGCACTACTCATTGGTGACAAGTTAAGACTTAATTGCATTTGTCAATCAGTAATATTACTCAAAAAAACTGCTTTTTTAGGAGTGGAAAATTTACGATTTGAGAGGGAGTAGGTATAAATATCATGGGAGGCATGATTCCTCGATCACCCAAATCTCAGTTTTATACCCAAAATCCGAGTAAATGTTGAGCATAATTGCTGATTGACAAATGCTTTATTAGCTTAACTGGTTACCAATGGGCACTACTTGACTATTGAGAAGCATCTGCTGCTGTTCCTCGACAATGAGACGGTGCCGCCGACCAATCATTCCAGTGAACAGGCACTGCGCTGGAGCGTGGTTTTTCGCAAGGTCACCCATGGCTTTTGCTCCGATTGGGGTGCGGAGTTGTTCGCCCAAGTGCGGTCGTTGGTAATACGGCTCGCCGTCAGAGTATCTCTGCCTTCCAGGCTATTTCCTATGCCCTTGCCTCATACCAATCTGATTGGCTACTGAGTTGAGCAATTACAGGTCAAGATATAAAGATCTACACAAGGAGCTTTATATTCTGGAGTTTGGCAAGCGATATACTTTGGGAAACGGATGACAGTCCTTCATCGGGGAGCATTCAATGATTACCCTGCCTGGAATTACTATCCACAGCAAAATCTATGAGAGCTTAGCTTCTTTGGTGTATCGGGGCATCAGAGAGCAAGATAACTGTGCAGTGATTGCCAAAGTTCTCAAGCAGGATTATCCCTCTCCTCAGGATTTAACTCGCTATAGGCAGGAGTATGAAATTACTCGCTTTCTCAACATTGAAGGCGTAGTCAAGGCATACAGCAAGCAAGACTATCAGCGCACGCTGGTTATTCTTTTGGAAGACTTTGGTGGAGAGTCTTTAGAATGCTGGATGCGACAACAATTAGACTTCTGTCCCATGCCGCTGTCGGTTTTTTTGAATATGGCGATCGCCATTACTGATACTCTAGGCAAAATCCATGCGGCTCATGTCATCCATAAAGATATTAATCCTGGCAACATTGTCTTTAATCCGAGGACTGGCGTTGTCAAAATCATTGATTTTGGCATTGCCACTCGCTTCAGTCGCACCAATCCCACATTCAAAAGTCTCCATCTTCTAGAAGGAACCCCCGCCTATTTGTCGCCAGAGCAAACCGGACGAATGAACCGTATGCTCGACTATCGCACCGACTTTTATTCACTGGGTGCAACCTTCTACGAACTGTTGACGGGACAATTACCGTTTCCCACTAAAGATCTCCTAGAGGTAGTCCACAGCCACATTGCCAGACCGCCGACTCCCCCGCATGAATTGAACGCAACAATTCCCCAACCTGTTTCAGATCTTATTTTGAAACTGATGGCAAAGAATGCGGAGGATCGCTATCAAAGTGCTTGGGGCATCAAAGCAGATTTAGAACGCTGTGCCCAGCAACTGGCAGAAGTGGGTTTAATTGAACCTGTGCCATTGGGTCTACAAGATGTTTCTGAACAATTTTGCATTCCTCAAAAACTGTATGGGCGAGAAGCGAAGATTGCAGCATTATTGGCGGCGTTCGACAGAGTGGCAGGGAATGAGGGAGTAGGGGAATGGAGAAGTGGGGGAGCAGAAGAAGACATTACCCTACCACCGTATCGTGAAATGATGCTGGTCTCCGGTTATGCTGGCATCGGCAAAACGGCATTGGTGCAGGAACTCCATAAACCGATCACAGCAAACCAAGGCTATTTTATCTCTGGCAAATTTGACCAATTTGGGCGCAACATTCCCTACAGCGCCATTGTAAATGCCCTGCAAAAGTTAGTGCAGCAACTCTTGAGCGAACCGGATAAGCAGGTGGAAGTGTGGCGATCGCGCCTGCTCACTGCTCTGGGCAGCAACGGACAAATCATCATTGATGTCATCCCCGAAGTTGAGTTAATCATTGGCAAGCAGTCGCCTATACCCGAAGTTGGAGCAACTGAGGCACAGAATCGCTTCAATCTCACGTTTCAAAGATTTGTGCGGGCGTTTTGTGCAAAAGAGCATCCCCTAGTCATTTTCTTAGACGATCTACAGTGGATCGATTCTGCGACTTTGAAGTTAATCGAACTTATCTTACTTGATGAGCAAATCCAGTATCTGTTTTTGATCGGAGCCTACCGAGATAACGAACTGACTCCAACGCATCCGTTGGTCTTAACGCTAGAGAGCATGCGAAACCAGGGAGCAGTAATTCAGGAAATCATCCTGACCCCCTTAACCCTGGAACCGTTGAGTCAACTGATAGCTGAGACATTACATCACAATCCTGATATCGTTCGCTCCCTAGCCCAAGCTGTGTCACGTAAAACCGAGGGCAACCCTTTCTTTGTCGGTGAATTTTTGAAAATGCTGTATGGCGGAAATCTGTTGACTTTCGATACACAACAGTTGAGCTGGCAGTGGAACCTGGCAGAGATTGAAGCTCAAGATATCACTGATAATGTGGTGGAGTTGCTGCTGCGTCAGTTGCAGAAATTGCCGGAAGCAACACAGCAAATTCTCTGCATAGCCGCTTGTATCGGGGCTGAATTTGATTTAGAGACGTTAGCGATCGTTTGCGAAAAATCACCGAAAGCAATTTTTCAGGATTTATTAGAAGCAATACAAGCTGGATTAATTCAACCTTTGTCTAACTTGGACGAAGACTTGTTGGTTCAAGAGTATAAGTTTTCGCACGATCGCGTGCAGCAAGCGGCTTATGCCCTAATTGATGAGTCGCAGAAACAAGTGGTTCATCTGCAAATTGGTCGCAATCTCCTCAAAAAAACGTTGCCAGAACAGCTATCAGGGCGGTTGTTTGAAATTGTTGATCATCTCAATCATGGAATTGAACTTGTCTCTGATCAAGCCGAACGTAATGAGATTGCTCGATTGAATTTAATAGCAGGTCAGAAGGCAAAAGGGGCGATCGCGTATAGTACGGCAAGAAACTATTTAACTACAGGGAGACAATGGCTAGCAGCCTCTAGCTGGCAAACAAATTATGACCTGACCTTGGAGTTATATGTAGCAACGACAGAAGTTGCCTATCTGTGTGGCGAGTTTGAACAGGTAGAATTTTGGGCAGAGATTGTCTTTAAAAAAGCCAAAACTATTCTTGACAGCATCAAAGTTTACGAAGTCAAAATTCAAACGAACATCGCGCAGAGTCAGCTATTAGGAGCAATCAATACAGCATTGCAAGTTTTGCAACAACTGGGAATCAGTTTTCCAGAACAGCCAGATCAGGCAGATATTCAACTTGACCTCAACGCAATTACAGCCTGCATCAGTGGAAAACCAATTTCTGATTTGCTTTATTTGCCGGAAATGAGCGAACCAGACAAATTGGCAGCAATGCAAATTTTGTCAAGCATCACACTCGTTGCCTATGGTGTCGCTCCTGACCTGATGCCCTTACTGGTGTCTAAACAGGTTAGATTGTCAATTCAATTTGGCAATGCCTTTGCCTCTGCCTTTGCCTATGCTTCTCATGGAGCAAATCTTTGCGGAACAGGAGACATTGAGACGGGCTACGAGTTCGGAAGCCTGGCTCTCAGGCTGTTGTCACAACCCAATACCAATTCACTCAGAGTTAGAACACTCCTAATCATCCATAACTACATTAATCACTGGAAAAATCATGTTAGAGAAACGTCCAAGCCTTTACTAGAAGCCTATCAAACTGGGCTAGATACTGGAGATTTAGAGTTTGCTGCCTATTGTGTTCATATCTACTGCTTCCTATCCTTTGCTCTTGGAAAGGAACTGACGGAAGTAGAACGTGAGATGACAACCTACAATCAAGCCATCCGTCAAATCAAACAACAGGCAGTACTGACATGGAATCAAATATTTCAGCAGTCTGTCCTGAATTTGATGGGATGCTCAGTCAATCCCTGTCGTCTTATTGGTGAATCTTACAATGAGGAAGATGGATTGCCACAACATAAATTAGTAAATGATGGAGCCGCTCTCATTGGGATTTATTTCAACAAGCTTTTTCTATGCTATCTATTTGCTGACTATGTTCAAGCCGTTGAAAACTCAACTATAGCGGAAACCTATTTAATTCGTGTCACAGCGACTCCCCTTGTTCCTCTGTACTACCTCTATAACTCTCTAGCAAGGCTCGCAAGATATCCTGAAAGCAGCGCTCAAGCTCAAGAGGAAATCCTCAACCATGTTGCTGTTACTCAGGAGAAAATGAAGCATTGGGCATATTATGCGCCGATGAATTATTTGCATAAATATCATCTGGTTGAGGCAGAGAAGGCGCGAGTTTTAGGTCAGTGGTTTGAAGCAGAAGAGTTCTACGAACAAGCCATTCAAGGTGCTAGAGACAACGAGTATCTTCAAGAAGAAGCATTAGCGTACGAATTAGCTGCCAATTTTTACCTGTTTCGTGGCAGAGAAAAGTTTGCTCAAACCTACATGAAAGAAGCTCACTACTGCTACGATCGCTGGGGCGCAACCGCTAAAGTTAAAGACTTAGAAACTCGCTATCCACAGTTCTTTTCTCAGTCGTCTAGAGCCGCTTCCACATTAATTCCTATTACTGCTGAAACTATCACTAATCCCTTCCATACTACTTTCGATTTAGCAACAGTGATGAAAGCTTTACAGGCGATTTCTCGTGAAGTTGAACTGAAGCAATTGCTGCGATCGCTGATGCAAACTTTAATTGAGAATGCTGGCGCACAAACCGGATGTCTAATTTTAGAAAATTCAGGAAAATGGTCGATTGAAGCGACTTGTGAACTCAATAACGATGAGAATGCTTGTGCGACTCAGGTGTTACAGTCTATTCCAATTGCCGATCGATTGCCAGAATCAATCATTCAATATGTGATTCGGACTCTGAAGCCTGTCACCTTAAATGATGCGACTCGTGAAGGTGCTTTTATTAATGAGCCATACATTCAACAGAACCAGCCTCAATCTATTTTCTGTTTGCCGCTGCTGAATCAAGCCAAGCTGGTCGGTGTATTGTATTTAGAAAATCGGTTAGCAGTTGGAGTATTTAAACCGGAGCGATCGCAGGTCTTGCAGCTATTATCGACTCAAGCAGCGATCGCCATCGAAAATGCCAACCTTTACTCAGAACTGCAGGCTAAGGAAAGCAAGATCACCCAGTTCCTTGAAGCGATTCCGGTGGGAATTGCGATCGTGGATGCGACGGGTTGCCCTTACTATGCCAACCAATGCGGCAATCAACTCATAGGCAAAGAAACTGATACTTCCATAGCACCGGAGCAGCTCTCAGAGGCTTATCAGCTTTATGTAGCGGGAACGGATCAACTCTATCCAGCGGAGAGCTTGCCTATTGTGCGGGCATTAAGGGGCGAACGCATCAGGACTGAAGATATAGAAATTCGTCGAGATCATGTCACAATTCTAATTGAGGCACGGGGAACACCAGTTTTTGATCGACAGGGCAATATTACTTATGCGATCGCTACCTTTCAGGACATTACAGAGCGCAAACAAGCCGAGAAACTCCTAGCCGACTACAACTGCACTTTAGAGCAACAGGTCGCAGAACGAACTGCTGCGTTACGACAAAGTGAGGCCAATTACCGCAACCTGCTACAAACCGCGAATTCAGTCATCATTCGCTATGACACGCAAGGACGGATTCGATACATCAACGATTATGGGGTGAAACTTCTCGGCTATGAAGAACATCAGATTTTAGGGCGAACCTTATTTGAAACAATCATTCCAGACATCGAAACCTCTGGACGCGATGTCAAACCATTTGTTCACGATTTACTTCGTAATCCTCAATTGTACCCGCAAGGCGAGAGTGAAAACCTGTGTCGAGACGGTCGGCGAGTTTGGATGGCCTGGTCGAATCAAGCTATCTTCAATGACCAGGGAGAGGTCGTTGAAATTTTATCGGTTGGCAATGACACCACCCAGCGTAAACAAGCAGAAGAGGCTTTACAACGCAGTGAAGCCAAGTTCCGAACTATCTTTGAAAACTCGCAAGTCGGCATCTTCCGAACCCGCCTCTCGGATGGACTACTTCTCGATGCCAATCAACGCCATGCCAATCTGTTTGGCTTTGATTCACCAGAGGAGATCATTGGGCTTGAACACGTCATAGGCTATTATGCAGATCCCAGCGATCACCAACACCTCATTGAGTTGCTGAAGCGGGATCGGGAAGTGCGAAGCTTTGAAGTCCAGATGCGAAAACGAGATGGGACATTGTTTTGGGGGCTTTTCTCTCTTTATCTGAATGCAGGCGATGACTACACCGAAGGGGTAGTTGCAGATATTAGCGATCGCAAACAAGCAGAAGCCGCTCTACAAACGAGTGAAGAACGACTACGCTTAGCATTAACCGCTTCAAATCAGGGACTCTACGATATGAATCTCAAAACTGAAGAAATCGTGGTTAACCCAGAATACGCTTTAATGCTGGGCTACGATCCAGCAACATTTCACGAGACCAAATCTAGATGGGTTGAGAGTTTGCATCCTGATGACAGAGAATCAATGTTTGCAATTTACAATGGTTTTATGACTGGAGAAGTCCCCAACTATCAAGCAGAGTATCGCCTGCGTACCCGGGATGGTCAGTGGAAATGGATTCTTTCTGTCGGCGAAATTGTTGCCTGGAATGAATCCGGTGAACCCATCCGAGCGTTGGGAGTTTATACGGATATCGACGATCTCAAACAGTCAGAAGCCGCGCTGCAAGCCTCTGAAGCAGAACTGCGGGCGCTCTTTTCAGCCATTCCCGATCCGCTATGTGTTGTTACTGCTGAAGGGCGAGTGATCGAAACAGTCGCAGGGAATCCGAGGCAGTTGTATAGTTCAGTTGAGGAGAAGGTTGGTAAAACACTGCATCAGATTTTTGAAGAAGAACAAGCCGATAAATTCATGGGTTATATTCAGCAGGTGCTGAGAAGCCAACAAGTGCTTACCGTTGAGTACAGCCTACAGATAGATGGACGAGAAACTTGGTTTTCGGCGCGCATTGCACCGATTCGGCACGAGCAGGTCATTTGGATAGCGCGAGATATTACGCTGCAAAAGCGAGCAGAAGCAGCCTCGATTCTGGAAGAACGCAATCGCATGGCACGCGAAATTCACGATACCCTTGCTCAAGCGTTTACAGGCATTCTGGCTCAGGTAGGAGCTGCGAACCAGGTGCTAACGGATGATTTAGAAGCAACTGGGGTACACCTGGATCTGATCAAAGAATTGGCGCGAACTGGACTGGCTGAAGCGCGGCGATCGGTCTTTGCGCTCCGCCCTCAGCTTCTAGAGGAGGGCAGTTTACAGAGCGCTCTACATAGTCTCATCGCTCAAATCAGAACTGCCGCAATGGATACCACTTTATATTATGAGATTGAGGGTGCAGTGTATTCTCTACCGGCTGAAGTCGAGAGTAACCTACTGCGGATGGGGCAGGAAGCATTAACCAATGCGATGAGACACGCCAATGCTGACGAAATTCGAGTGCAGCTAGTCTACGATCGCGATCGGGTTTGCTTGCGGGTGAAAGACAATGGGCAGGGCTTTGGAGTTGGGCGTATTCCAGCCTCTGAGGGTTTTGGCTTATTAGGTATGAGCGAACGGGCAGAGCGCATTGGCGCACAACTCACGATTAGGAGTCAACCTGGACAGGGAACAGAAATTATTGTCACCGTCAATCGGGAGTAACATCACGATGAGCCAAGCCACGACTATTCGGGTTTTGATTGCGGACGACCATGCTATTTTTCGGCAAGGATTAGCCACGATTATTAACCGTGACCCAAATATGCAGGTGATTGCCCAAGCCGAAAATGGGAAACAAGCGATCGCCTTATTTCGGGAACACCAACCAGATGTAACGCTAATGGATCTGCGAATGCCTGAAGTGGAAGGAGTTGCCGCTATCAGTGCAATTTGTGCTGCTGCTAAATCGGCTCGGATTATTGTACTAACCACGTATGATAGTGACGAAGATATTTATCGGGGATTGCAGGCAGGCGCAAAAGGATATCTGTTGAAAGAAACTGAACCTGACGAGCTTCTGAATGCTATTCGTACCGTTCATCGGGGTCAGAAGTATATTCCGCCCGATGTAGGAGCAAAGTTGGTACAGCGCCTCAGCAATCCAGAACTGAGTGAAAGAGAACTAGAAGTACTCGGCTCACTGGCGCAGGGAATGAGCAATGCCGATATTGCGGCTGCTTTGAGTATTGGTGAAGGCACTGTCAAATCTCATGTCAATCGGATTTTGAATAAGTTAGATGTTAGCGATCGCACTCAAGCTGTGATTGTTGCCGTTAAGCGTGGCATTGTTAGTCTGTAGCGATTGTCTTGAAAGTCAAGAGGAAGGGGAAGTTTTTTTGAGTTGCCCATGCGCATGACAAAATGACGGCTCTGGATATCCGTTGAATTGACGCAGGCGGGAGGCTAGTGCTGCGTCAACACTAAATTTAGGGTGATGTGTTGGCTCGTAGTGAGCGCTTCAGCGCTCAAGCACTAATTACCAACCCTAATTTTTAGCTGTGATACTGCACTAATCCAGCCTTTAGACGATTCTATTGCCGTGCGTGTCTAATGGTCACAACTTTCTGCTCGATTTTGCATGACTTTCAAGACAATCGCTACTAAGAACTGGCTAGAGGTAAAGCATCCAAGAAATATGGCAAAAGTATCTAAAAAGTATTGCCACTGTTAGATTCTTTTGCTATAATTAAGCTATACATTACTAATAAACTAATATGAGCGACACCATTCAAACCTTTACTGGGAATACTCTTGAAGACATTCTGGCTTCTGGGGGAGATTATGATTGGGTGGTTGATCCGAATCGGGCTAAGGCTTATAAGTACCTGGTCTGTTGCCATTCGGGTGGAGCCAAGCGTGGGACGGGGTTTGTCGTTGGGAAGATTAGTCATGTCGAGCATATGCTGACTCATCAGAAAGGGGATAAAGAGCAAAAGCGCTACCGTATCTGTATTTCGGAGTATGCGGAGATTGACAAGGAGGATTTATGGCCGGGGCAGCAAAATCCTGTGAAGTATACGAGTTTGGAGGATTTGGGGATTAAGTTATCGAGTCTGAAGTTTCAAAAGGTGTCGAAGCCTGTAGCTTCAGCGGTTCCGGAAGCGCTGACGATTGCCCAGGCTAAAGCAGGCTTGGCGAAGCGGTTTGGGGTTAGTGAGGAGAGTATCGAAATTACGATCAAAGGCTAATGGATCGTTCGAGCGTAGGATTTTTGTACAGTAATTAACCCGGTGAAGATAATGGATTTTTCTCAGTTGAAGTACATCAAAAATGTCAATGATAGTGATGGTTGGGCATATGAAAACCAATCACGGTATTCTTATTTCCCGCTAACCTTTAAAAGAAACGATGGCGTAGAAGCTCATGCCCTGAAGTTGCCCAAAGGCTCTCTGATTATTCTGTCTCAGACATCTCGTCAAGGTAAGCGATATCTTACTCATATGGTGGAATTGTGTAATAACTCTGAGGAGGATAAGCTCCAGTGGAGTTCGGAGCAGTGGGGGATTATTCGGTGGATCAAAGTTTGTTGGGTTTCAGATTTTTGTAATGTTGACACGATGCCTGTTGATCGAGAGGTAATGAAAGCTGATTGGGGGTGGTTGGATACAAAAGCCAAGTCTCTAGAAAGTCCCAATTTGATGGCGCAGTGGGGTAGCCTCGACAATTTGAGAACGCATCTAAAGACGATTTTTATCTAAGTTGACGCATTCTATAGCCTGACAGTCGCATTTACCGACAGTCAGGCTAGTAGTTCGCCAAGCGAACTACTAGCGGATTACTATTTCTGTGCTGGGGATTGAATTGTCCCCGATGGTTGCCCAGCCTTTGCGGTCTTGCTGATCTGCACAGAGACATAAGTTCAAGTAAGGTGTACTTTCGATCGCATTCGGATTCTAACTTGAGTTATAGTCAGCCTTCTACTTTGCGATGGAATGGTTACTTTATCAATTTGTACTGTAAAAATTTCAACTTGCTATAGACGACAGCTTCAAGGCAATCTCCTATATTGAATTTGTAATGAAAAAGGAGACAAACCCATGAGCAACACCATCGACACAATGATCGATCCCAACGATGCCGTGCTGCTGCTGATCGATCATCAGAGCGGACTCTTCCAACTTGTGCGTGATATCGAACTCCCAGCCCTCCGTTCCAATGTCACGGCGCTCGCCAAGACTTCCCGACTCGCCAAGATTCCGACCTTCACGACTGCTTCGGTGCCCGATGGTCCCAATGGTCCCCTAATTCCCGAAATCCACCAGCACAATCCTGAAGCGGTTTACATTCCGCGCACAGGCCAGATTAACGCCTGGGATAACCCGGCTTGGGTAGACGCTATCGAGAAGACCGGGCGAAAGACTCTCCTCATCGCTGGAACTCTCACCAGCGTCTGCATGGCGTTTCCGACGCTGAGCGCATTGGCCGCTGGTTACAAGGTCTTCACGATCATTGACGCTTCCGGCAACTGGAGCCAGATGGCGACCGACCTCACTCTGGCCCGCGTCGTCCAAGCGGGAGCCATGCCCATCGACACTTACGCAGTAATCGGCGAACTCATGAACACATGGAACCGTCCGGACGCAATGGAGTTTGCCACTGTCATGGTTGACCTCATGCCGATTTACCGCGCCCTGATGGAGAGCTATGACAAAGCTCAATCTGTGCAACGAGATGGACAGGAGACCAAGCTCGATCGGCAAATGGCACATGTGTAAAAGCACCTAATTGCAACGCGCACGCGCAAAATAAAAAAAGTGAAGGCGAGGAGTTGGTTATCAGTTCCTCGCCTCGCATTTCCGATAAGAGTGTCCGTAACGCCCCAACAAGCAGGCTAATCGGCATTGTCAGTTTGTAGGGTGTACTTTCGATCGAGTTCGGATTCTAACTTAGAACCCACATTCCGCACCCCCAACTGGCACATACGCGGATTGAGGGGGTAAAAGTGAATCATCCGAGACAAAGCGTGA
>NZ_JAUBTV010000125.1:0-15260 GCF_036705145.1 Microcoleus sp. B5-D4
GCCCGTCCTAAAAAGACGGGCGGGACGCCCATCCCACAATAACAATTAAAATTGTAAGTTATTTAATTCGCGATCCTAAAGATGTCTTGGTTCAATCTTCTTCGACTGGGACAGGCTGGTATCTTGATTCGGATACAAAGGGTTCGAGTGTTTTGCCCTTAATATTTTCGGGGGTTACTGCAATTGAGTTGTTGGGGTTGACGATGCCGCCGGAGATGATGACTTTAAAGGCATCTTCGATCGACATTGACAAGTTGACTAAATCTGCCTCCGGCACTATAGCGTACCATCCAGTGGTGGGGTTGGGAGTGGTGGGGATGAAAATGCCGATCGGGGTTTCACCGGAAAGGTGAGGTGGGATGTCGTTACTCTCGATCGTACCGGTCACAAATGCTAAAGTCCAGATTCCCCGCCGCGGATATTCCACTAACACCACGCGGCGAAATTTGTCGTTTGATTTGAGGAGGGTTCCCAGCAGTTGTTTGAGGGTTTTGTAAACCGAACCGGCTAGGGGAATTGCCTGCAACACCCGTTCCCCAAAATCTAGCAGCCACTTGCCGAAAATGTTGCGGGCCATTAAGCCGATGACTAAAATGCTCAGCAGGGGTACAGCCAGCCCTACTAAAAGATTTAGCAGATTCACCAAAATCGGGTGGAGTCCGTCAAAAGGGTTGATCTGCTTGGGAATTTTGGTGAGAAAATTGATCACCCAACTGGCGACGGTAATTGTCAGCCAGATGGTGGTAGCTAAGGGTATCACTACCAATAGTCCTGCGATCAGGTCGTTTTTTAAGTCTTGTTTGATGCGTTGGAGCACGGCGGGTCAAATCTCCTCGTAACTGGTTCCCAATAACCTGAATAAAGCTGAGACTAAAGCAACTGCACGGGCTTTACTGGATGTCACCATAGACGATCGTCTTCAATTCTGCTAAACCCTACCCTTTCTGAGGGGGAAGAGTTAGGGATCGCCGGTGCTGTACCTTTATTTTAAAGAATTATTGCAAGTTGGCGCTTGATTTTAATATATGCGGGCTGTGCAGCAGCTCACCGTATTGTATATTTTAAGACATTTTGGGTCGGTTCAATCAATAAGCCGATCGGTCAATCGATTTTAGATTTTAGATTTTAGATTTTAGATTTTAGAGGCGACCCCAGGGATAAATGCGGGGGCTTGAGGATTTTAGACTTTCGATTTTGGATTGATTCCACGGATAAATCACGTGGCGGGTACCACCTTTGAAATTCGTGGTCAGAGACAGCCTGGGAGTCGAAGTGTAGCGAGTCCCGATCTAATTTTCTGTGATTTGTATAGGAAATTAATGGGTCGATCGAGCTTTCTCAGATTTTCGGCGGGGTGGCACTTCGTTTTACTTATATCTTGCACCCTTTTCCATAAGCTTTTTATGGACGGGCTCTCCTGCTCATCCCACAATCAAATTCACTCTTTGTGGAACAGGCCGGAAAGCCTGTTCTTGAAAATGGTGCAAAATATGAGTTTTACCGAATTCAGGGAATCTCTGCAGGTTGAGTGCAGTGTGTTTGCAAAAATCTATCTTTAGATAGATGAAGTGTAACCAGTTCCTACTACAATAACATTGCTTTTTGTGGGGCGACTGTGATAAACAAGCCAACAGTTGCCTACCATGCAACACTTGCATGGTAGGCAAATCCGGCAAAAAATAAAGCAGACATACCAGCAACTTTGACTTTTTTTGACACAATTGCTCGAACTTCTGGAAATAAGGGTAGAATTCAAGCGAATTCGAGCTGGAGAGGAGCGACAAAGCACTATAGAATTAACTCGGACATCACTACAAAAAAAATAATCTGCCAAACGAGGTAGCAGTAGTTAGTAGCAAGCGAGATAAATTACTACATAGCTAGTTGTTTCTAGCCAGAAGCGCGAAACTATTTGTTCAACAGGGTATAGCTAAACGGTTGCAGAGAAGCAAGACTCCAGCGGTGCCGATTCCTTGGAAACCGACGAAAGTTAAGGAAAAACAAGCGTACTAGCCAATCAAGTCAGAGCGGGGATTCACCCCGCAGCAAGAAGCAAGAGACTTGATTAGAAGTTAGGATTGAGATATGAATGCTCAACTCATGAAACCAATTAATTTTTACATTTTTTATGCCATTCAAAACCCCAGACTTTTTTTGGCTTCACTTAAATCCGCAGCCCGATCAAATTTTGTATAAACCGGTAATTAATATTTAAGTAAAAGGAATTTTTGTGAAAACGCTCAATATCCTCTTAGTAGAAGACAGTCCCCTAGATGCCGAACTGATTGAGGCATATCTAATGGATGGCGGGCTTCAATTTTCTCTGGTGTGTGTGGAAACTAGAGAAGACTTTGCCACGGCGCTGGAAAAAAAATGTTTTGACATTATTTTGGCAGATTATATGCTGCCTTGTTTTAACGGGATAGCTGCATTGGAAATCGCCAACACTACTTGTCCGGGAGTGCCGTTTATTTTTGTTTCGGCTACTTTGGGCGAGGAAGTGGCGATCGAAACTTTGAAAAGCGGCGCTACTGATTATGTTCTCAAACGCCGTTTGATACGCCTGGTGCCGTCGATTCAGCGGGCCCTGCGGGAAGTTCAAGAACGGAACGAGCGCAAGCAAGCTGAAGCACAGCAGCAGGAAAGCGAAGCTCGATTTCGGATTATGGCAGATACCGCGCCGGTGATGATTTGGATGTCGGACACTGACCAACTTGGCGATTACTTTAACAAAGTTTGGCTGGAGTTTACCGGTAGAACTTTGGCGCAAGAAATGGGCACTGGTTGGATGGAAAGCTTGCACCCAGATGACTTGCCAGAATGTCGGGATATTTACCAAAAAGCCTTCGACGCTGGCAGCGAGTACCGAATCGAATGCCGCCTGAGACGCTATGACGGGGAATACCGCTGGGTTTTGGGTACGGGCGTACCCAGGTACAGGCCCGATCACACTTTTGCAGGTTACATCGGTTCTTACATCGATATTAGCGATCGAAAACTGGCAGAACAAGAACGCGCTGCCGCTTTGTCCCGCGAACAAGCAGCGAGGTTGCAAGCAGAAGAAACTGCTAAAGCGCTGCAATCGGCAAACGATCAAATTACTAACATTCTCGAAAGCATTACCGATGCTTTTATCGCTGTTGATTTAAATTGGAACTATACCTATGTCAACCACCAAGCTATTGAGCTGTTAGGCAGACCAAAAGCAGAACTGATTGGTAAAAAAGTTTGGGATATATTTCCCTGGGCTGTCGATTTACAGTTTTACAAAATGGCGACCAAAGCACTAGCAGAAAAGGTAACGATCGAGTATGAAGAATTCGTGCCGCTATGGAATAAGTGGTTGAAGGTGCGTTTTTATCCTTCCGATTCTGGTTTGTCGGCTTACATCCAAGACGTTAGCGATCGCAAGCACACAGAAGCTGCACTCAAAGCTAGCGAAGAAAAGCTGAAAATGTTGGCAGAAGCTAACTTGATAGGAATTATATTCGGGGATGTTAACGGCGGCATCATGGAGGCTAACGACGAATTTTTGCGGATGGTTGGCTACAGACGGGAACAGTTGCAGCGCGGGGAATTAAACTGCATTGACATTACGCCGCCGGAGTACCAGTCTCTCGACGAAAAGGGGATTGCAGAGGCACAAGCAACGGGAGTTTGCACTCCCTACGAAAAGGAATACCGGAGGCAAGACGGTAGCCGGATTCCGGTGCTGATCGGATATGTTTTGCTGGGGGAAAAGCGTCAAGAATTTGTGGCTTTTATTCTCGATTTGACGGTTGGCAAGCAGTTGGAAAGAGAACTGCACGATCGAGCCCAGGAATTGGCGCGGGCGAACCGGATTAAAGACGAGTTTCTGGGAACTTTGTCCCACGAATTGCGGACACCGCTGAATGCGATGCTGGGATGGGCGCAACTGCTGCGAAACCGCAAGTTTGACGAAAAAACGACTGTTCGGGCTCTGGAAACGATCGACCGCAATACGCGCTCGCTGGCAACTCTGATCGACGATTTGCTGGACGTGTCGCAGATTATTACCGGTAAACTGTCGCTGAATTTGCGGTGGGTGGATGTGATTTCGACTGTTGAGGCTGCGATCGATACTCTCGCGCCCGCGATTGCCGCCAAAAATATTGAAATTGTGACGGATTTCGACCCAACTACCGGGCGGATTTTTGCCGATTCGGGCCGCTTGCAGCAGGTAGCGTGGAATTTGCTGTCGAATGCGATTAAGTTTACTTCCGGTGGCGGACAGGTGAGGGTGGCGGTGCGAAAGATGGAGAGGACTTTTGCCCGTGAGGAATTGGCTTGCTGTAAAAATTTGTCGCCCGCTAGTGTCGAAATTGAGGTTAGTGACACGGGACAAGGGATTTCAGAAGAGTTTTTGCCACACGTTTTCGAGCGGTTCAGCCAAGCTGACAGCTCTATAAGGCGATCGTACAACGGATTGGGTTTGGGTTTGGCCCTAGTGCGGCATTTTGTGGAAATGCACGGGGGGACGGTGCAAGCCGAATCTGCCGGGAAGGGAAAAGGATCGAGGTTTTTAGTGAAATTGCCAATTCAACAGCTTCATTGCGACGGCGGATTGTCTGTTGCTGGACTCGGGGAGTGGGCGATTCCTGAAAGCAAGGCGCGAGCCCCTGTAAAGGAGTCTTTTGTCAGCAGCAATCTTTCTGGAGTGCGGGTGTTGGTGGTAGATATCGACGCGGATTCCCTGGATTTTGCCTGTACAGTGCTCGAAGATTGCGGAGCTCAGGTGGAGACTGCTAGCTCTGGAATGGCTGCCCTGGAGGCGATTGAAAGGCTGAATCCGGATGTGTTGGCGATCGATATCGAGATGCAGGCCCCTGATGGAGAGGCTTTGCTGCAGCAAGTGCGATCGCGGATGGTGGATAGGGAAATTCCGGCGTTGGCGTTTACGGCGGTTGATAGGGTAGAGGAACGGGTACGGGCGCTGCAGCAAGGTTTTCAAGTTTACGTGCCCAAGCCGATCGAGCCTGCTGAGTTGGTGGCGGTGGTGGCAAGTTTGGCGGGACGCCCGAAGGATTTTAGATTTTAGATTTTAGATTTTAGATTGACTCGGCGATGACGGATGTCGTAACTACAAACCAATTTTCTTGCATTCGAGCGATCGGATAATAATTCTTAGGACTAAGGCCAACTGGCAGATTAAACAAAAATATGTAGTTGCGCTTGTGCGCTCTTAGCTTAGGAAATAGCGTATAGCCTTTCGAGCTCTCATATGAGGTACGACTGGCCTCCGTGGCCTCCGTGGCCTCCGTGGGCATACCTCACCACGCTTGAGAACCGCTATACAAGCGCAACTACATAATTAAAATTTAAGCTTTTTAAGCTTTATTTGTGACAGATGCCCTTAGTCCTAATCCGGCAGAAAAACTTTTTAGTATTAATTAGACTTAGAGCTAATTTGTCAACTCCCAAAAGTAAGAAATTTAATTTATGTCACAGTGTGTAGTTTTTGATACTGATAGCAGTTTCTCAAAGGAATGCAACTGTAGACCAGTTCCAAACCCCGATCATCATCAGTATTAAGATTTCTAAAATCTAAAATCTAAAATCTAAAATTGTATGAGGTTCAAGGACGATCGCCCTTAACAGTCTCTCCTCAAATATCAAGTTCAGCAATTAGCTGCTTCATTAAGCATGACTCTTAATTACACTTAATCTAATTTGTCATACCTCAAAAGTTATAGATTTAATTTAAGTCAAAGTTTTTAGCTTTTGATCAGAGGTGCAGGGACGATCGCCCATCACACTATCTCCTCAAATATCAAGTTCAGCAACGAGATGCTTCATTAGAAAAATATTCGGCCGACATAAATGCTTCTAACACTCCTCTATTGCCCGCCGTGCAATGATTTTTGGGTTTTTGGATGTGGACTGGTCGCACGCTTCCCACTATCGACGGCTAGATACCAATTGCACCCGGCCGGCATCCATTTCATCCATTAATAACTCTAAAGCCTCATAATCAATATCCGAGATGTACCCCAAACGGGTGAGCTCGTAGTTGATTTCGTTTTCAATGTCAGGCGTCAACTGCTTAATGTAGAGGGCTTTTTCTACAAGTTGACGAATAGCATGAGTTGCTTGCATAGTAAGTCGGAGAACTCCGTACATTTTTATTCTCCTCTGAATTGTCGAGCAAACAGGTGATCTAGATCAGAACTAATAAGTGATTTAAATTACATTGTTCAGTTTTATCTAACAGCTAGGGCCAAGTCGATCGCAATTTTTATAGTTACCAAGACTCAACCTACAGACATAAATAAAAAATAGTATAGTAGCTTACGTTTCCTCCCCAAATCTTACGCAAAACTTCATAAAAAAGAGTCAATAAATAAAGATTCAGTAAAACTACTGACAACAACTGGTCAGTTTGCCTCAGATTAAGTTAGGCTCAGAGCAATCAAGTAGGTTTAGGCTTACATCCGTCCAGCGCAGTAGTTGAAAATACGTAGCAATCATAGGTTTGACATATGCAGACACTTCTTGCCCATAAACCAATTACGGTGATTCGACCCCTAGACTACCTGAATGCAGC
This sequence comes from Microcoleus sp. B5-D4, assembly GCF_036705145.1. Taxonomy (NCBI): domain Bacteria; kingdom Bacillati; phylum Cyanobacteriota; class Cyanophyceae; order Oscillatoriales; family Microcoleaceae; genus Microcoleus; species Microcoleus sp. B5-D4. Next base: position 6,566 of record NZ_JAUBTV010000125.1, read on the forward strand.
CACCTGCGGAGAATTCGGCGTACAACTAATGACAGCAATTGCAGCCCCCGGTGTTGTAGCGGTACTCGTAGATTTGGACGCGGTAAAATTTATTGACAGTGCCGGTTTGATGGCATTGGTTTCGGGCCTGAAGCAGGCGAAAAAAATGGGGCGCAGGTTTAGTCTTTGCTCGGTATCCCCAGGGATTAAGATGATTCTGGAACTCAGCCAACTCGATCGAGTGTTTGAGATATTTGAAAATGTCGATAGCTTTGAAGCCGAACACTCCTGCGTAAAACAACACTGATAGAGCCTCCTGGGCGACGAGAACAGGCAAAAAAACACAGCAAATTCGGTTAAATGCCCGAAAAGACAGACTACTGTCGTTGGCGTGTTGGCAGATTTTAAGGTAGGCTGCTTAAGAGTCGCAAATATTTAGCGAGTCGAGCCGTGGCAGTAAAAGTCGAAGAATTACTTACAGCAGACATTAATCAGCCTGCTCGTTATCTGGGAAACGAATTGGGATCTACGCACAAGCCTTGGGACGGGGCGTTGGTGCGCTGGGTTCTCACTTACCCAGAAGTTTATGAAGTTGGTGCTTCCAATCTGGGGCACATCATCCTTTACAACATTTTGAACGCAGGGCCGAGACAGTTGTGCGATCGAGCTTATTTGCCCGCACCAGACTTGGCAGCAAAACTGCGATCGACCAAAACTCCGCTGTTTGCCGTAGAATCGAGGCGATCGCTCACAGAATTTGATATTCTGGGCTTCAGCCTCAGCTACGAACTCGGAGCCACAAACATTCTGGAAATGCTGGATTTAGCCGGCATTCCCCTAACTTGGCAAGAAAGAGCGACCAATCCCCAAAACGGTCAAATGCCACTGATTTTTGCTGGCGGGCAAACGGCAACTTCCAACCCCGAACCCTACGCGGACTTTTTTGACTTCATCGCTTTGGGAGATGGAGAAGAGTTGCTGCCAGAAATTGGCTTGATTTTGGCAGAAGGCAAAACAAATAATTTGAGCCGAGAAGCATTGCTGCTGGATTTAGCGCAAATTCCAGGCGTCTACGTCCCGCAATTCTACGATATGGCGGCCGACGGTTCCGTTCATCCCAACCGCCCGCAAGTTCCAGAACGAATTCTGCGCCGCGTGGCGACTCCCATACCAGCTTATTCGATCGGGCTGGTTCCCTACGTCCAGACAGTACACGACAGACTGACAGTAGAAATCCGCCGGGGATGCACCCGCGGGTGTCGCTTCTGTCAGCCGGGAATGCTGACTCGTCCCGCGCGCGATGTCGAACCGCAGCAAGTCGTAGAGGCGATCGAACAGGGGATGCAAGCCACCGGGCACAGCGAGTTTTCCCTGCTTTCCCTGAGTTGTTCCGACTATCTGGCACTCCCAGCAGTCGGGATGGAGATCAAAAATCGCCTGAAAGATAAAAATATTTCTCTCTCTCTACCCAGCCAGCGAGTTGACAGATTTGACGATAATATTGCCGACATTCTCGGCGGGACGCGACAAGGTGGTTTGACTTTTGCGCCGGAAGCTGGTACTCAGCGGATGCGCGACATCGTTAACAAAGGTTTGACCAACGAAGAATTGCTTCGGGGTGTCAAAACTGCGGTCGATCGCGGCTGGGATAAAATCAAGCTGTACTTTATGATCGGTTTGCCCGGAGAAACAGATTTTGATGTTCTCGGCATCGCCGAAACAGTCCGCTGGCTGCACAGGGAATGCAGGATAAATGGCAGGCGGGGACTGACTTTTAACTTGACAATTTCTAATTTTACGCCTAAGCCTCACACTCCTTTTCAGTGGCACTCGGTTTCTACTGCTGAGTTTTCCCGCAAGCAAAAACTCCTGAAGGAAGAGTTTCGGGGGATGCGGGGCGTCAAGGTGAATTACACTGATGTGCGGATTTCGGCAATGGAGGATTTTGTCGGACGGGGCGATCGACGTTTGGGCGCTGTAGTCCGCCGCGCTTGGGAACTTGGCGCGGGTATGGATGCGTGGTGGGAAAGTTTGGATCAGGCTTACAAAGCTTGGACTCAGGCGATAGATGAGTCGGGCCTTACCTGGAAATACCGCCAAGTCGAAAGCGGTGAGTGGAATCTTTTTGAGAAGGAAGAGGAGCACGACACGGATGCGGACACGGATACACGGATGAATTTGACGGCGGGGGCGGGCACGGGGGCACCGCCCCTACCAGCGGGGGCGGGCACGGGGGCACCGCCCCTACCAGCGGGGGCGGGCACGGGGGCACCGCCCCTACTGGATCAACCTTTGCCTTGGGATCATTTAGATACGGGAATCGACAAAAACTGGCTGAAAATTGACTTGCAAAAGGCTTTGGAAGCAGCGACGGTTCCCGACTGTTCCTTTGAAGGGTGTTCGCGCTGTGGGGTTTGTGGCACTGATTTCGGACACAATGTGGTTGTGGATGCGCTGCCAATTCCTGAGTTTGCTGGGGAGTTTGTCCCGAATACGGAGCGGAAACAGCGTTTGCGGGTTTGGTTCGGGAAGGTGGGCGATATGGCTTTGGTTGGTCATTTGGATTTGATCCGATTGTTCGATCGAGTAGTCCGCAGAGCCGATTTGCCGATTTCGTTTACCGGCGGGTTTCACCCGAACCCTCGGATTTCTCTGGCAAATGCTCTGCCTCTGGGTGTTACCAGCACTGGGGAAATTGCCGACTTTGAGCTCACTGAGTCGATCGATATTGAGAGTTTTCGGGAAAAGTTGGCCGCGAAGCTGCCGGAAAATATTCCGATTTACAAGGTTGAGTCGATCGATCTCAAGGCTCCTTCTGCCAGTCAGTTGTTAGAAGCAGCGGAGTACGTGATTACTGTGGCTTCCGCAGGCTCGTTGACAGAAAATGGCCAATTAGGCGGGGAAAATGCTGCTCCTGTCTCCGTGGCTCCTGATGCCAACTGGGAAGCTTGGGTCAAGACGATCGTCGAAACCGAGGCTTTTTGGCGGGTGCACACTACTAAGTCGGGAAAGACGCACAATGTCAATTTGCGCGATCGGCTGCACAAACTAGAACTTGTAGAGCAGAAACCAGACAGCAGCACCTCTGCTAGGAGTGGTACATCCGAAGGTAGAGCCGTCTTGCGCTTTACCGGCAGTTGTCGCAGCGATGGCAACTTGCTAAAGCCAGAACATATTGTTTTCATGCTCGAACAAGTCAGCCAGCAGGAAATTCAGCTTCTGCAGGTTGAGCGTAGTCAGCTAATCCTAGGTTATGGTTAAGATAGGGAAGCCGTGGTGGAATTTTTCACCTTCGGCTCTCGATCGGGATGTGTCCTTTCACGCTATAATCGCTTGTTATGGAAGCCGCGGCGGCTCGAGCGCTTTAGTCGCTCGCCGCCCTCGTCAACCAGCAACGCGGGCTGGGTGCAATTTGCTTCTGTTCAAGACTTCAAGCCTTTTTGTTGTACATTCACGGGCTAAATCTAGCGCCAAACCTGCAGGAGCGGGGTCTGAACCAAATTTAGCGATTAATTTCGATTGATCGACTGGTTGTCGGTGGTCGGCTTATTCAAAAATCTCACGGTTCAAACCGCAGAGCGGGTATTCAACAATAGATGTTTTTGGCGGGTCAAAAAACGGAGATAAGCCCCCGACTTAAGTCGTGGAGAACCAAAAATTTTAGATTTTAGATTAAAGTTCCAGCTCCCAGATTTATCTGTGGAGTAAATCTAAAATCTAAAATCTAAAATCTAAAATCGACTGACCCGTCAAAAAACGCAGATAAGCCCCCGACTTAAGTGGTGAAGAACCAAAAATTTTAGATTTTAGACTCTAGTTCAATCTCCCAGATTCATCTGTGGAGTAAATCTAAAATCTAAAATCTAAAATTGACTGACCCGTCAAAAAACGGAGATAAGCCCCCGACTTAAGTCGGAGAGAACCAAAAATTTTAGATTTTAGACTCTAGTTCAATGTCCCAGATTCATCTGTGGAGTAAATCTAAAATCTAAAATCTAAAATCTAAAATCTAAAATCGACTGACCCGTCAAAAAACGGAGATAAGCCCCCGACTTAATTCGTGGAAAATCAAAATTTTAGATTTTAGACTCTAGTTCAATCTCCCAGATTCATCTGTGGAGTAAATCTAAAATCTAAAATCTAAAATCTAAAATCGACTGACGAGGTTTTAGGGTTGGCAGGGGCGGAGGTTGCAGTCGAATGCCAAGCTGGGGTATGTTGAGTGCGATCGCACAAGAATTCAACAAAAGTCTAGGCGCTTTCACTCCTACCTACTTTCGCTCAAAACCAGCCCTCTACCACCACGCAAGCGGAGTTATCAGTTCGTAGTGTTAAGTTGTGTGTTAAGAAATTGGTACGGTGTCAATGAATTTATTCGCGCTCGTTCAAAGGAAGAGTTGTAAGTGTTGAATTTTGAGTATTGATTTCGCAATTGTCAACTCAAATCTCAATATTGCTAACTCGATAAAAGCCTCCTTATTTCTATCTCTCAGATTTATCTGCTGAGCATAACTCATAACTCTGTACGGGCGGGTTTAACTACTTTATCTGTAACAGTTAACAGTGAACAGTCAACAGTTAACCGTTAACAGTGAACGGTCAACAGTTAACTTTCCTTCCACCCTGCACCAACTCACAGCTAATAACTCTTCAAGCTACTACTAATTACAGTCTAAGTCAGAGGCACTATGAGTGCGTAAGTGTCTCTAACTTGCTGCCAGTTTTTTGAGGAAATTGAATGACAAAGCAGATAGTTATAGCAGAGCAGCATCGCATTGCTGCCGTCTTTTCAGAAGATCAAATCCAAGAACTTGTGGTAGCCACAGGCAGCCACCAAGTCAGTGACATTTACTTGGGAATTGTTGAAAATGTACTCCCTGGGATAGATGCGGCCTTCGTCAATATTGGCGATCCAGAACGTAACGGGTTTATGCACGTCACAGACCTCGGCCCCCTGCGCCTTAAACGCTCGGCAGGAGCAATTACAGAACTCCTGACCCCCCAGCAGAAAGTGGTGGTACAGGTAATGAAAGAACCGACGGGCAGCAAAGGCCCCCGGCTGACAGGCAACATTACCCTGCCGGGCCGCTATTTGGTACTGATGCCCTACGGCAGGGGAGTCAATCTCTCGCGGCGGATCAAGTCGGAAGCCGAGCGCAACCGCCTCAGAGCCCTGGCTATTTTGGTGAAACCGGCCGGGATGGGGCTGCTGGTACGCACTGAAGCTGAAGGGATGACTGAAGAAGCCATCATGGAAGATTTGGAAGTGCTCCAAAAACAGTGGGAAGCTGTTCAACTCGAAGGCGGTACTTCGCGGGCGCCGGCACTGCTCAACCGGGATGACGATTTTATCCAGCGGGTGCTGCGAGATATGTTCAGCGGTGACGTGAATCGGATTGTGGTGGACTCGCAAAATGGAATTAAGCGGGTGAAGCAGCAGTTGATGAGCTGGAACGGTGGTAAACTTCCTGCGGGAGTTTTGATCGACCACCACCGAGAGCGCGCCTCGATTTTAGAATTTTTCCGGGTTAACGCTGCGATTCGAGAAGCCCTCAGACCAAGGGTTGATTTGCCTTCGGGTGGTTATGTGATTATCGAGCCGACTGAGGCGCTGACGGTGATTGATGTCAACTCTGGCTCGTTTACTCGATCGGCGACGGCTCGGGAAACGGTACTCTGGACAAATTGCGAAGCAGCCACGGAAATTGCTAGACAACTGCGGTTACGCAATATTGCTGGGGTGATTATTGTTGACTTTATTGACATGGAATCCCGCCGCGATCAGTTGCAGGTGCTGGAACATTTCAATAAAGCTCTCAAAGCTGACAAAGCTCGACCACAAATCGCTCAACTGTCGGAATTGGGGCTGGTAGAACTGACTCGCAAGCGCCAAGGTCAAAATATTTACGAGTTGTTCGGCCACAGTTGCCCTACTTGCAGCGGGTTGGGTCATCTGGTGCGCTTGCCAGGGGAAGAAGACTTCGCCGCAGCGGTGCGGGAATCGGCCGATCGCACTGTTGCTACGTCGAACCGCGTTTTATTGAATTTGCCCGAAGGGTTGGAACGCCGCAGCTTGACGCCTGTGGCGGCTGCAAATCCTGTCCCAGTGCGGGAAGAACGCCCCCCCGAACCTGCTCGGGCTGCTTGGGAACCTCAAAGCGAAAGTTTGGATTTTGAGACCGGCAGCAACGCATCGCCTTTGGACTTGCTCAACCATCCCAGCTATCAGGATTTGGGGAACGGAACTAGACGCCGCCGCCGCCGCCGGATTGGCGAAGAGCCTTTTGCTCTCCCGGCGGAGGAGGAACCGGTACGCAGCAAGTTGCGGCTGCCGAATACTTCGAGCGCGCCCGTCGCGGATACGCGCTCTGAGTATCTAGCACCCCCCGGCATCCGGGCGGCTTCGGAGGGCTTCGGGCTGGTTAATATGGCGACTGTGGGCAGGCGCGAGGATTTCGAGCGTGTGCGTCCGGCTAAGTCTGAGTTGATGAAGCCGATGGTGGAGCCTCCAGAGGTGATTTCGGTGGAAATGACGGCGGAGGAGCAGGATGTTTATGCTCTGATGGGGGTTTCTCCTTTGGTGCTTACCGATCGCAGTGTGAAAAATCCTAAGAATGCGATCGTTTCGGTGACTCTTCCGGGCTCGGCCCCGAACAAGCCGCCTTTCGAGCAGCTCGAATTTGAATTTGAAGCGACTACGCCTCCACAGAATGTTGAGGATGAGGAACGGGATTATTATCCAGAAAGGTCGGTAGTTGAGCCTGTTTTTTCTGAGGATGATGATGAGGATGATGATGTCCAAATTTATGGCGACAGTTCGATCGACGAAACTGATGATTTTGATCGGATTGAGGAACCCAGCGATGTGATGGGCGAATCCTATGAGCCGATCGAATCTAATGAGCCGATCGAATCCTATGAGCCGATCGAATCCTATGAGCCGATCGAATCCTATGAGCCGATCGAATCCTATGAGCCGATCGAACCCAGTCAACCCAGCGAACCCAGCGAACCCGAGGAGCCTGCTATCAACCGTCGCCGTCGCCGCCGCTCGTCAGCCGTTGTGGATGAGTGATATGAAGTCAGAGGGAAGAAGGAAGAAGTCAGAGGGAAGAGGGAAGAAGGAAGAAGTAGAAATTTTTACTCTCTTCCCATCTTTCCATCTTCCCCTTTCCCCCTCTCCCTCGAACACTTTAGTAATTGCGGGTGTGGATGAAGTCGGACGAGGCGCTTTGTTCGGGCCGGTGGTGGCTGCTGCCTGCATTTTGCCCGACGAAGTTCTCGATGAATTAGCAAGTTGCGGGGTGCGCGACAGCAAGCAGTTGAGTGCCGCAGCCCGGAGTCGGTTAGCTGTGAAAATCCGGGCTGTGGCTGTTGACTGTCAAATTGGTGCGGCTTCGGTGCGGGAGATCGATCGCCTCAATATTTTGCAGGCTTCTTTGTTGGCGATGAAACGGGCGATTTTGAAGTTGAATGTGACGCCGGATTTGTGTTTGGTTGATGGGAATCAAAGGATTCCCAATTTGGCGATCGAGCAAGAGACGATGATTAAGGGTGATGCGCGATCGATTCAGATTGCTGCTGCTAGTATTGTGGCGAAGGTTTGGCGCGATGAATTAATAGTGCGTTTGGCTGTTAAGTATCCTGAATATGACTTGACAAACAACAAAGGATATGGTACAAAAAAACATAAATTAGCTTTAGAACGGTTTGGTGTGTCTGTCTTTCACCGGGTGTCATTTAGTCCTTGCCGAGAATCTTAAAATTTACAGAAAAGCCTGCATAAAATTTACAATAAATTCGAGGATGGGCACATCGCATGGGAGCATCTCTGCGGAGAACAAAAAGTATTTTTTAACAGTGCGAGCGGGGACGCTCGCACTACATACAAAACTGAGATGCTCCCCATCGCAATCAGCCTCCAGAAACCCCGCAACATATTAATAGAGAATAAATCCCATGACTGACACTTCACTAACAATTCCCGGATATCGCATCCTCGATCGCATTTACAACGGCTCCAGAACCCAAGTTTACCGAGCGCTCTCCGAATCAGACCAACAACCCGTCGCCATCAAAATCCTGCAAAGCGAATATCCCACTTTCAACGAACTCGTACAGTTTCGGAATCAGTACATAATCACCAAAAATCTTGACCTGACAGGAATTGTTAAACCCCTGGCGCTCTCCAACTACCGCAACGGTTTTGCTTTAGTCATGGAAGATTTTGGCGGGATCTCTCTTACCGAATATACCGCCCTTCGCCCACTCAGTAGCGCCAATTTTTTACCAATAGCAATTCAAATAGTCAAAGTATTAGAAGGACTCTATCGCGATCGAATTATTCACAAAGATCTAAAACCCCAGAATATTCTAATTAATCCCAACACCAAAGAAGTCAAAATCATCGACTTCAGTATTTCTTCCCTTTTGCCCAGAGAAAACCAAGAAATTATCAGCCCTAACGTTCTGGAAGGAACGCTAATTTATATGTCTCCCGAACAAACCGGTAGAATGAATCGAGGTATCGACTACCGCACCGATTTCTACTCGCTGGGAGTCACATTTTACGAACTACTGACAGGACAATTACCCTTTAATTCTACCGAGCAAATGGAGTTAGTTCACTCCCATCTCGCCCCAGGGTAAACGCATCTAAATTAAGTTGACATAAAATCATATTTGTGCGTGAGTCTTTTTCTGAAAAAATCCTTCT